>NZ_CAKQVD010000116.1 GCF_934277605.1 uncultured Anaerotignum sp. | reverse complement strand
CCTTTTCTTGTTTCCATGATAATGTCGGCCTCCGGGATCTTCCGGCGATCCGGCACATCGAAAGCGCCGATGCAGTTGTAGTAGATCACGACACGCTGATTGGTAACGCCGTCCTGCTTTTCGGCGTGGTACACCTCAATGTGGTCGATCAGCTCTGCGACCATACGCTTTGTAATGGTGGTCGCGTCCGTGTATCGCCGTACCGTTTCAAGAAAATCGTCAATGTCCATGCGCTTGCTCTCGTCCTTTTTCAGTTCCAGCCGCAGAGCCTTGATTTTCTTTGCGTTCTCGCCCTGCTCCTGTTCGTAGCGTTTGGACATTTTGGCAAACCGTGCATCGTCGATCTTTCCCGCTACATTGTCCTCATAGATCCGATCAAAGAGCATATCCAGCTCCCGCTGCTTGCGGATGCGTCCATTTTCCGCTACCCCCATCAAAACAACGGTGGTGCAGGCAATGAAGCAGGAAACATTTACCGATATCGAGTACAGCTTCCGCAAGAAGGAAACCAAGCGGGAGGAGTTTCTGGAAATCATGGGCAAAATCATCCCCTGGAACGAGTGGGTTGGTGTCATCAAGCCCTACTATCCCAAGGGAAACTGTGGACGTCCGCCTATGGGTATTGAGAAAATGCTGCGGATGTATCTGCTTCAGATTTGGTTCAAACTGTCCGATTCGGCTACCGAGGATGCTATCTACGACAGCTATGCCATGCGGAAATTCACAGGCATTGACTTCATGACAGAAGCAGTGCCGGACGAAACAACTCTGTGCAACTTCCGCCATCTTTTGGAAGCTACCGGTCTGAACAAGCTGTTTTTTGACGCAATCAACCGTGTAATGGTGCAAACCGGGCACATGATGAAGGGTGGAACCATTGTAGACGCAATCATCATCAATGCCCCCAGCTCCACAAAAATGCAGATAAAGCTCGGGATTGGGAAATGCACCAGACGAAAAATTGATTGGGAACGATATATTGAGAACCGCAAGTCCTCGGTACGCTGTAAGGTGGAGCACACATTTCGAATTATTAAGTGTCAGTTCGGCTATAAAAACGGTGTATCGTGAATTGAAGAAAAACGAGAATCGGCTGTATGCAATGTTCACCTGTGCCAATCTATACGCCCTTGCAATCGCTGGGCGAAAACTCTCCGCAACCTGATATAGGGGCAGTCTACCCTTTTTGGGAAAATGGAGCAGAAAAGTAAAGCTATAATGGCCATTTTGCGCAGAAATTGCCTTAACTAAGCAGAAAATGGATAATAGCTCGAATAGGGACAGAAATAACCTGTTTTATTCAGGGGTTCCCTAGAAAAAAGAGAATATTATCAGACAGAAGGCATCAAATGTTTGGAGCAAAAAGGGCGTGGAAAGGTCTAAAAAGTATTATTATGGAGAGAAAAACCATTAAAAAGGAAACAAAGAACGAGTGGAATACCGTTATTTCATCAGTAGCTTGAAGGAAGACATTGAGTTGGCCAGCCGAGCGGTTCGCGGGCATTGGTGTATTGAAAGTATGCATTGGCATCTGGACGTTACTTTCCGTGAAGATGCAAACGCAACGATTGATAAAACTGCTGCACAGAATTTGAACATCATTAGAAAATGGTGTCTCAGCATTTTGAAAGTCACAGAGTTGTCAAAGCGCAAGCTATCGATGAAGAAAAAACGGTTTGCTATCAGTCTGCGCCCCACTATGCTCCTTGAAATAGTTCTCAATGCTTAAAAAATTAACTAACAGGAGTTCAGCATGAGAGGAAGTGTTCATGCAATCGTCGTGGAATTCTTATGAAAATACTATACATCCCTTGACAGACGTGGTATAATACAACGAAACAATCGTCTAAAAATCCGCAAT
>NZ_CAKQVD010000115.1 GCF_934277605.1 uncultured Anaerotignum sp. | reverse complement strand
TCTGCTGTTTTCACAGCAAATTCTACAATTCGCAGGCACAGCCTGCTCATACCATGCCTTGTGGAAGAAAATATCTGTTTCTCAGCTGCTTTCTTTCCCTGCAAGCATGGTATAATACCCACGGATAAATCCGTGGGTTAGCCGCTTACAGCGCCTATCTGCTGTTTTCACAGCAAATTCTACAATTCGCAGGCACAGCCTGCTCATACCATGCCTTGTGGAAGAAAATATCTGCTTTGCAGCTGCTTTCTTCCCCTGCAAACATGGTATACTGGATAATATTTCGGAGGAGAAGGAGGAATGGCTATGCAGGTAACCTATCTGCACCACAGCGGCTTTTCGGTGGAAACGGAAACGAAGGTGTTGGTGTTTGATGTTTATACGGAGGGCGGGAGAAGGAAGGCTTTTAACCCTGCCGCATATCCCGATAAGGATATTTTTGTGTTTGTTTCCCATGCGCATGAGGACCATTATGACAGGCGGATTTTGGATTGGGCGAGCTTGCCGCAAATCCATTATGTGCTTTCCTATGATGTGCGGACAGAGGCGGCTTTTGCAGGGCGTGTGCTTCATGCCGAGCCGCACCGCAGCTATGAATTTGACGGCATTTCCATCCGAACCCTGCAATCGAATGATGAGGGCGTGGCGTTTTTGGTCAAGGCGGACGGAAAGACGATTTATCATGCCGGAGATTTGAACTGGTGGCATTGGAACGGAGAGCCGGAGGACTTTAATGCCGATATCGAAAAAAGCTATACAACGGAAATCAACAGCCTGAAGGGAGAAATGATTGATGTTGCCTTTGTGCCGGCGGATTTACGCTTGCAGGATAAATATTTTTGGGCGGTCAATTATTTTTTAAAGACGGTTGGTGCGAAAAAGCTGTTTCCCATGCACTTTTGGGGGCGGTTTGAGGTTTGCGATTTCCTGCGTGAGCTGGGCTATGGCGAAACCATTGTGAAAATCACGAAGGAAAACGAAAAATTTGAAATTTAAGAAATTTGGGCGGAAATTCTCGGTTACTTGTATCCGAGATGAAAGCCCATTTTTACCCCAAGTATTATACTATATGTATTATAGTTAGAAGCTTGAATTTATTTCATATTATCAAAGATTATGATATACTATCTGTATGAGAGATAAATATATTCACGCAAGGACTTGCGTATACAACATCAATTATCATATTATTTGGTGTGTCAAATATCGAAGAAAGGTACTTACTCCACAAGTCTGCAAAAGTTTATTAGTGGGAGGGACACCACAAAAAAACCAGTAAACAAGCGGATTGACAGCTATACGGCAACGTATTTACTTCAAAATTAAGAGGTACTGACGGACAAAAAATAATCTGTCAGTACCTTTTTTGTTAAGATGACCCTGAACAGATAGCCGCCAATACCGATTTGCCCCAGCAACGACTTTTTTCGTTGCCGGGTGTTCATTTACTTCACCCTGGAGGACGCTGTATAACGCCCCCGTCACCATCAGCCGGTATTACACATCCCTGGTCAGCCACGGCATGGCCCAGGGCTTTGAGCATTTTCTTTCGGCTTTACAGCCTACTCCGGTTTGAGGTTTCACTGCACAACCAAAAAAACTTTTGCCATGGCGGTGTCAGCCGCCATCCTTCCTGCGCGGATGTGCAGGAACAGCGACCGCAAGGGAGCGAAAAGCCACGCCGTAAGGTGTGTTTTATTTGAATGCGCCTCAAAAAACAGTTTTTACATCTGTATTGTAATTCCAACAAGAAAGGATTCCTCGCCGGGAACAAGATCGAGATCACCGCCATGGCCTTCAATGATTTTTCGGACAGAGGAAAGCCCGATTCCATGCTCAGCGGATGCGCCCTTTCGGGAGAGGAATGTTTTTCCCTCCTGAAAGGCCAGACCGTCGTAAGTGTTTTCAATCTT
>NZ_CAKQVD010000114.1 GCF_934277605.1 uncultured Anaerotignum sp. | reverse complement strand
AAGCCACAATCCTGTAAAAAGAATTGTGGCAGTCAGCTGTTTTGTTCACTTTTTCTGCGCCGGTAGGGGCGCTTGGGCATGGGTGGTTTGTCCACCAGGTCATCTCCCTGAGAGAATGGCAGAGTTTGCAGAACACAGTCAATCTCGCCGGATTCCATATCATGCTGGGAATGGCAATCCTCCCGGATTGCTTCCCGGATTTCCTTTACAGTACACATTTCAATCCTTTCCTTTCGCAGTAATGATTTGTTTATGAGTGGTGGCGGCGTTTTCCCGGCTTAAAATCGAGGATATGTCCCTCAATCACACGGGCATACCGCTTGATTTTGATTTCCCGATGCTGCTGGCTCAGGAGGGCGGCGATCTCCTTGGCGAAGTTGGTGCGGTTATCCACCATCGTCAGCAGGATACCGTCAATCTGGAGCTTGGGATTGATCTGCCGTTTCACCTTATTTACTGTTTGGAGCAGCTGTTCCAGCCCCTTGGCGGGCAGATACTCCGCTTGGACGGGAATTATGACCCTATTGGCGGCTGCCAGGGCATTGACCGTGAGCATCCCCAACGAGGGCTGACAGTCAATCAGGATATGGGAATACTGTCCCTTTACGGTGTCCAGATATTGCCGTAAAATCGTTTCACGGCTCATGGCGTTCACCAGAGAGACTTCCATACCGGACAACTGGATGTCCGCAGGCATCAGGTCAACGCCTTCCGGGTGGTGCGTGCAGGATACCCTCTCCGGGTTTGAGTGCTTCATCCATCAGGATACGCCCCATAGCGTCCGACAGCGTAAAGGGCAGCTTGTCCGGTTGTGGATTGCCCAGGCTAATCGTCAGACTCCCTTGCGGATCTCCGTCGATCAGCAGCACTTTCTTCCCGGCCTGCGCCAGTCCGATCCCCAGGTTGGCACAGGTCGTTGTTTTGCCAACACTTCTCCGCTCCCGCTCCGGTCGGTGCTGAACATGTGCCACTGGCACATAGCACCTTTTCTGGTTGGCGATGGCGATAATTTGTGTGTTCAATGACTTCACCTCATTTCTGATTGGTGTTGTCATGTGCCTGCACAGCAGTCCTGGAAATGACAAAAGCCGCCACTCGAAATAAGTGACGGCTTCGCCTAAATCCAATATTCTACTGTGCTTGAAATCAAAAGGCTTTGAGTTCCTTTCTGCTATTCATTTGTTGTTAATGAAACACCCCCTATAATTCGACTTATTTCAGTTTGATTTTTCGGTTTGGAAAAGGATGAAAAAACCAGACTGAAAACCTCAAAACCCTTGATTCTACGGGGCTTTTCCGGTTTGTCGTAATTATACCGTAAGGGCATAGCTGTGCGTCGTTGCTTTTGAAGAACAGTGTTCCTATGAAACAGATTCAGGAGTGGCTTGGTCACAGCGATTTTTCAACCACAGCAAACATTTATGCACATTTGGATTGTAGTTCCAAACTGATTTCGGCTGATGCAATGCTGAATGGTTTGGGGATGGATTCTAAATAAAAAAGCCAGCAGTCGAAAATCAACTACTGACTTATTCCTGCGGAGATGGTGGGATTTGAACCCACGCACGGGTTATGCGCCTGTCTGCCGGTTTTCGAGTCGTTCTCCTTCTTCCAACTTTGTGAGAAGTTAGTGGAAGTCGGAAGAATTTAAAGGATGTTAAAAACTGCGAAATATCAATGGTTTCTCCTTGTTTTATTGTAGTGAAAAGCGAAAACTCCGATAATTTCGGGAAAGTTCGAATAGGGTGAATTTTTAACAAAATGTTATATTTATGAGAATTTTGGAGAGAATCGGGAGAGAACTGGAGTAGCTTTTTTGCGGAAATACCTACCTGTACCTAATATAAAATAGGGGAGGATTTCTGCATGAAAAAAAGAAGAAAGACTAACTATTAAAAGTCAAGTCAAAAAATGAATTTTTATGAATGAATTGCAAAAATGCAATTCAGATATA
>NZ_CAKQVD010000113.1 GCF_934277605.1 uncultured Anaerotignum sp. | reverse complement strand
ACCATCACTCCGGCGGCAAACCCCGCCAGAGACCGCCGCACCAGATCGCCCAGGGACTTTTTCATAAAGAATACGCAAGCCGCACCGAGCGTTGTACCGAGGAAGGGAATCAATATCCCTATGAAGGTCTCCATTTCTTCACTCCCTTTCGATTGTACGAAGTTGTGCTTTACCGCAAGCGTTCAGCATCTTTCAGCAGATGATTTTTTTAACAAGTGCTGCCCATTGCTCCGGGAAACAGGCAAGCAGCTCCTCATGCTGCAGATCCTGCTCATGAATCACCGGATAAGCAAAGTGCTGTTCATAACGGGCACGGTACTTTTTACCCATTTTGAGGGCATAGAAAATATGGATTTCCGTACCGGGTACGTCTATTTTGTCCGGCAGTGGCGTGACAAGGTCGGAGTAAAACTGGTTTTTACAGCTTTGTTTTGTCACATAAGGGCGTGCGCCGCCGAACATCTCCATAAACGATTTCTCATAATTGCCCATCTGCGCCGTGCGTTTCTCCATCTGCTTTTGCAGAAAACGGCTTTTGAACCGGCCGTCGCATATCAGTGGGTAGATTATTGGCAGCAGCAACTCGGTCTGGAGCAGAGCGACAATTTTTGATGCCTGGTCAAGGTCAGAGCTACCTAAAATGCCATAGTCCATGTGAATGCGTTTTCTTGCAACCAGTAACCCAACGAATGAGCCGCCAAGAGAACAGCCATAAGCCGCCCGAATGCGACCGCCGCAATGCTTTTGTATGTAATCTTCAATTTTCTCGGTTTCCGCAGCCATTGTGGGAAATTCCGTCTGTTCTGTCTCGTCAAAGCCGTCATAACTGACACAGAGCACCCGGAAATCCGTTTCAAGCAGCGCAATCACATGTCCGAAGTTACCCTTCCAGTGGCAGCAGGTGCCAGGTAGCAGCAAAATTACCGGTGAGGTTTCTTTCCCGAAAGCATAGACTTTCATCTTCCCACGCCCTTCAGAAAACCACCTTTTGTATTTTCTTCCGTATCGTCCGATTCGTCGTAGGCATCATAGGGAGCTGAGGAATCATGCACCCGCTTCTTAAACGGCGAACAGAGCTGTTCCTTGTGTGCAAAGGCAAACTCAAAGTTATCCGTCCAGCCTGTATGCCCAGTGATAAAAACAGGCTGAATGTCCATCTTTTTCAGCTTCGCCTCAAGGATGGAGAGTGAATTTACGGCGAGCTTGTTGTTCTCCGCAAGTGTGGAAATGAAGCTGTATCCGCCGTCTGCGCCAAACCATATCGTGTCGCCGGTAAAAAGGTACTTATCATCGATGAGATACACCATGTGTCCCCAGGTATGACCGGGGACAAGGAGACATTCAATTTTGATGCCGTCAATGTCGAAAACCTCACCGTCATGCAGCAGTACCTTTTCGTTGTTGATCGTGACCTGCGGCAGCTTGTAAAGGTGATAGATTACCTTGCGATGTACCTCTCCTGTCAGGTAGCGATTCTCTATTTCTCCTATGTATAGCTTTGCCTTTTTGAACAATCCCGGACTGTCGGCTTCCACTGCGCCGACATGGTCAGTATCCTGATGCGTGATGAGGATTTGTCGAACGGATTTCGGGTCAATTCCAAGCCAACCCATTTTTTCGGCAAGGCGGTCGTAATTATACCCCGCATCGATCATAATGGTCGTATCGCCCTTGCGATAGAAAAAGATGTTTGCCACCCATTCTCGCACGCAGGCTACATTCTCGTCGATCCATCCGGTGTTCAGCGGCTTGAAGATTTCCTTGCCGCGGTACATCTTGCTCATTGCCTTTCTTTGAAATTCGGTTGCTTTCTTTGACATATGGTCGCCTCCTATTCTGCCTTTTGACAATTAAACCATGCAATGCTTTTTAGATTCTCTACACACACTTCGTCATATGCCTCTTTCAACCGAGCTTTCAGGCTGGAAACCGTCTCATAGGGCGGCGTGAAAAATCCTGTTTTTTCATAAAGATGCCGGACGCACCAGTCCG
>NZ_CAKQVD010000112.1 GCF_934277605.1 uncultured Anaerotignum sp. | reverse complement strand
CACAGTGCAGCAAAAGGCGGGTTGGATCAACTGGTTGGCATGATGAAAGAAGCGGGAGCGTTCTTCGGAACGCACATCGCTCCGTGGCTGATGCTGGCGTTGGCGGTCATCGTGCCGGTGGTCTGCATCCCAATTTATCGGAGTGCAAAGAAACTGGTTGCTGCGTGGGATGGCGAGGATGAGGACATCTCGGATGAGATTGACAGGAAACTCTCGACCGCAATCTGGATTTCAAGTGCGTCACTGGTTCTCTCGTATTTTCTCATTGCAGCGTCCTATTCCGGCGGCTTTGCACCATTTGACAGCAAAGGACGCACGATTGTGTTTTTTGTTGGGATTGCAGCTTTCTTCGCAATTATGGTTGAAATGATCGTCATTCAGCAGAAGTGCGTGGATACCGCAAAGCAGACCAATCCCGAAAAGAAAGCCTCCATCTACGATATACGATTCCAGAAGAAGTGGATGGAGGACTGCGACGAAGCCGAAAAAATCATGATCGGCAAATGTGCGTACAAGGCATATACCGCGACCAACACGGTCTGCACGATTTTGGCGATCGTGCTTGCGGTCTGTGCGCTGGTATTCGACATTGGATTTTTGCCTTCTCTTGTGGTGTGCCTTATCTGGATCGTCAATCTGTCGGTGTACTGCAAGGAAGCCATACGCTATTCCAAGGCCGGAAATAAAATCTCCTGAGCATAAATCAGGGGGAATATAAGAATGGACAGTCTTTATCTTATTTTGCTTGCCTTGCTTCTCCTTGTAATCATCCCCGGTATAAAACGTCGAAGGAGACTGGCGGCAGTCATACATATTTTGAATCGAAAAAAACAGAACAAGGAGAAAATTGCTATGAAAGAATTGGCAAAGCAGTTTATCGGTGAAGAGTGCATTATTTATACGATTACTTCCAATGACGGCAGCGTACAGGGCGTGATAAAAGAAATTGATGACGGGGGCATGGTTGTCGAGAGAAAAACCGGTGAACGTGAAATCATCAATCTCGAATATGTTACGCGCATCCGGGAATATCCGAGAAAGAAAAACGGAAAGAAAAAGGACATCGTGTTGGATTAACCATCCGTTCATCATTAAGGACGCCGATTCGCTGTTTGTGGGGAGGCATTCTCACGGAAATTGCGCTATACTTTTCTTCGGAGGGATATAAAAATGGATCAAATCAAAATCGGAAAATTCATAGCCGCCCTGCGAAAAGAGAAAGGTTTGACGCAAGAGCAGCTCGGAGAAAAGCTCGGCGTGACCAACAAAACCATTTCCCGTTGGGAGAACGGTAACTATATGCCTGATGTCGAAATGCTGTCGCTGCTGTCAAAAGAATTCGGTGTCAGCATCAACGAACTTGTAAGCGGAGAACGGCTTGCCACAGAGGACTTCAAGGAAGCTGCCGACAGTAATCTTGTGACTGCACTGGATAACAGTACATTTACGCTGAAAGAAAAGATAGCATTTTTCAAGAAAAAATGGTCGAAAGAACATATTGCAACAATCGTCCTGTGCGTTGTGGCGTGGATTTGTATTATCGTATGGGCAGCGCTAAAATTGCGAGAAAACGATGCATATCAGCTTCTAGGTGCAATCGGCAGTATGCTTGCCATACTTTTCTATGTGGTACTGCGCAACCGCATGATGATATATGTGGAGGATCATGCATATCGGGCAACGCCGGACAAGGAAAACAAAACGAAAAATACCTAACATCACAACAGTTTCAAGTGGACATTTTGATGCTGGATAAGCTGATAAACGAGATAGCTTCTGACGGCTGGGAGCTTGTAACATACGATTATGGGAGCAGCACCTTGTGATCCATTACAACTGTGTGGGAGCCATCTTCATCCCCGATGTGTTTCCACTTCCGGCACCGCAGGTGTCGGTAAATACAAGGAAAGGCGTAGTTGTCAACTACGCCCCAGGTCAACTCGCTGTATAAAAAGCGAGTGTTCTTAACAGCCTTTCAAATGCTGTAAGAACACTCGCCATGGTGGGCGAGGCGGGACTTGAACCCGCACGTCCGCAGTGAACACTAGAACCTGAATCTAGCGAGTCTACCAATTC
>NZ_CAKQVD010000111.1 GCF_934277605.1 uncultured Anaerotignum sp. | reverse complement strand
TCGCCTGTTTATTCGTTACTCCGGGAGGCGTCCTTCGTACATAATACTCAGTTCACCATGCACCTGTGCCCAGTTCCGGATCGTACTGGTCCATTTCTTCGTAGCCTCAAACGTGGCAAGATACAGTGCCTTTAAAAGGGCTGTATCGCTTGGAAATACGCTTCTCTGGCGATTCAGTTTCCGATAGGTGGAATGCAGTGATTCTATCGCATTTGTCGTGTAAATAACTTTCCGGACCGTTGCCGAAAATTTGAAAATCGGAGAAATTGCATCCCAGTTATCCTTCCAGCGTTTCATGGAATTCGGATATTTGGGAGTCCATTTTTCGGTCACATGTTCTAATGCTGCCAATGCCTTTTTCTCGTCTGCCGCCTGATAAATCGTTTTCAAATCCGCTGCAAATGCTTTCCTATCCTTGTCAGGGACATATTTCAACGTATTTCTTACCTGATGTACAATGCAGCGCTGGTATTCCGTCTTGGGAAAAGCTGCAGCGATCGCTTCTTTAATGCCGATTAACCCATCTGCACAGATGATGAGTACATCTTTGACACCTCGATTTTTCAGCTCATTCATAACGGAAAGCCAGTATTTTGCGCTTTCGTTATCGCCAACACTGATGGTTAAAACCTCTTTTTTTCCTTCCGTGTTGATTCCCAGAATCACATAAGCAGCAACGCCATATTCGTTCTCGCTTTCAACGGAATCCTCCCAAGGAATTGCCGCCGTTACATAAATTTCAAACACCTGCGTAGACAAAATCTGACCGCCTGCGTTCCAGACGGAAATCTGCGCCTCGACTGCCTTTGCCTCGGATAAAATTTCATTCGTCAGGGCAAATTGGCATCTGCCCGCGGTCGCATCTGTCACTTCCCCCTGATTAAAAAATGTGCTTCCGTCCGCCTTTCTGAATGTGATACGCACCTGCTCGCCCGTCAGGTCGATTGGCACACCGTTTTCATACAGGCACACATCCAGATATCTGGATTTTGTATCATTCTGCACCGGGCGAATCCCGATGCGGTTCGGCTTCTTATTTACATCAATCTCCAGCCGATTATACGTTTTTACCATTTTTCTCACTCCTTCCAAAAAATCTGCATCAAAAAAGCACATCCGTTTTATTTTCAGATGCGCCTTTCTTGACAGAATATCTTTCTTTTGGTATCATAAACATAAGAGAAGGATTACCGCTTTTGGAAGGGCGGTCAGTCCGAATGGTTTTGGAGAGACCGTCTAACTTCTGTTAGGCGGTCATTTTTTATTTATCCCCTGTTTTTACATAGGGCGATAATTGCAACGATAAGAATACCTGTCTGAACTAACGCAGAATATGTAATATACATCGTGCATCACCCCCTTTTCAGAGAGTGACTGAACCGCCAAGCGATAATCCTCGCTTACAGCATACCATAAATTTCATTTTTCGACAACTACAGCCATCTCCAGCGGGGCTGTAGTTTTATTTTGCTGACATTCCCCGTCCAACTGATTTCATTCTGCCCGACCTCAAATCTGGGGAACTCCACACCGCCATATTTGCTGTTTTGGTTGGCGTTGCCCTTGAACACCTCCATCATTTCGCTGTCAATCGTAATGCTTTCCTGCACGTTCCGTAGTGGGTAGGGATAATTATAGCACGCAAATAAGTAAGCTTAATAAAAAAGTGAGCTATCACTATATTTTCCTGTTTCAAAGAATCATCCGTTTTTTGAAGCAGAAGGGCTTTTAGAGCTTAGAGCGCTGAATAGAAAATGTAAACTTAAAAACTGCATGGAAAGAATTGTACTTGGCAGCGGTAAGCTGTATGTGGATGAATTTACAGGGGAGCTGCCTGAGGATGCAGCCATTGAGGTTGAAGGCAAGCTGTTGGGCTATATTCAGGGCGGTGCGACACTGTCCTATAAGCCGACCTTCTACGAAGCGAAGGATGATTTGAATTTCGTTTCCAAGAAAATTATCACGGATGAAGAAGCAAAGCTATGCAGAATATCAAGCCGAAAAGACAGGTACAAGTTGGAAAGGCAAACTTAAAATTGCGGTGGACGCACTCATTCCCCAAGTATCAAGTTTTGAAGAATTACTATC
>NZ_CAKQVD010000110.1 GCF_934277605.1 uncultured Anaerotignum sp. | reverse complement strand
TATCCATTGCCTTATCGTAATCCTTATGCTTGGATTCCAAAGTCATGGAAAACACCACATAATCGGGCTTTGCGGATGCTTTGCCAATGCCCTTTACCGTAATCGTTCTTGCCATTTATCGCTACCTCCGTTCTCTGGAGACTTTTACGATCTCCCATATGAGCATTTTACAGGCTTACGCGTCCCAAAAAACGGACTTAATCCCGAGTGGGCTCTTTTATATGCTCAACAATATCTCTATAAGAACTGTTACGCCTTCAACCGATAGGTTCTATTCCGGTTACTGCCTTCGGTAACAACGATTTCTTCTTTTACCATTTTTGTAAGTACCGCTCTTGCACGAGGGCTACTGATTCCAAGTAACTCCGCAATCGTCTTACAATCTGCTTTAATCTCACGGGTCAAGTATTCGATGACGGATTGTTTTTGCCTGCTGTAAATTGTGGTATCGCTTGCTTTTTATCGCTTGCTTTTTCAAAAACGAGCGATAACATCGTTCTTTCCGGTTCAATCTGTTCTGTGACAGAAGGCATTGCCCAACCCTGCTCACGCCAGACGCCAAAAATGAGGGGGATGCCGCTGCCAGAGCGCTCACCGATATCGATTAGATTGAACATCTTCAGCATAGTTCCGTTGCGGGGATCGGATACGCCGCCGCTTTTCGCAGCGTCGACCTCAATGCGGAAACCGCCGGGATTGGCCATGGTGATGGAATCACGCTTTTTGATGATGACCAAGCCCTGTCTGCCATAATAGTCAGCATGAACCAGGCAATTTGCCAGCGCTTCGCGCAGTGCTTTATGCACATCTGTATCATCCACTCTGGTACCGCCCTCCATCTTGAAGGGCACTTTGATGTCCTGAATCAGCTTATTGTAGACCCGGAAATAGAAGTCATGCACATTACCGCTCCAATCGCCAGAGGAGGAAATGATACGATCTGTCCAACGGGTATCAGCATCATACTGCTCCTGATAGTCCAGAAAGAATGCGTTGAATTCCCGCACAATATCGTACTCGTTACCGAACATGAGAAGTCCTGCGGAGGTGGGATGCTTCTTTCCGTCAACGCCGATGCCAACGGCACCCAGCTTCAGGAGAAAATCTTCATCCTCCAAAGCTTCCCACACATGGCCGGGTCGAGAAAGGCGCATTCTCTGACGGTAGCTGCGGATGCTCTCCTGGTTGAACACCGTCAAGTCCATTTCGTTCAGAACCAGCATATCCTGCGTCTTTACCGATGCGTCGCGCACCATAGGCTTAGCCGGAGGTTATGATTCTTTGTCTATTGCGGCGCAATTTCTGAGCTACTCTCTACAGCAAAATCGTCCGCTTTCGGTAGTAAATCCTGTCGGAAGCACTTTTAATATACAGAAGTCCATCCCACACAAAAGCCTTCCATCAAGCATTTTTCCCTCTTGCAGTATTAATTTGACTGTGTTATAATTTTAATATTCCAATTAGCCGTATTAGCTTAGTTGGATAGAGCGCCTCCTTGACTAAGAGGTAGACGGGGGTTCGAGTCCCCCATACGATCATTTTAAGCTGTTGCTTTTTATATTTGTATTCAACTCCTCTTTTGGTCTTTTTTGATTTCAAAAGAGGAGTTATTTTATGTCAAGCAACAATTCAAGTGTAAAGCGGCCAAAAAGCCGCACGGCACTCGATTTGGAAAACTTTAATGATGGAAACTGTAAATGACATAGGGCGTTTTCCTATGACACTCGTCCGAGTAACCAATCAAAGCAATTCTATCAGCAAGGAGGTTGCTACCATATGAGACCGTTTTCCAGATATTCCGAAAAAATCAACATTGAAATGAGAAAAAATCTTACTTGAAGGTATTGCTAATAACGAATTTGTCTGCATCAATACTGACTATAGGTTCTTCAGTAAGTCCTGCTGCATTCTTCCATCAACTTCAGGCAAGCGTGCTTCATCAAAATGAAGATGTGGATGGCATTGCGGGCAAGGCACTTTGGGGAGCCTTGTCCAAGAATATTCAACTTACTGCAAAAACTCCCTCACGATCCCCGCGCTATCCTGCGCCGTATATCCCCACAACACCGAGCTGAGTACCTCGACGGCTTCTTTGCGCTTCCGGTAATACGTCCGGGTGCTGATGTCTCGGATGTGCGGACGTAGCTGGTCGATGATCTCCTCGACGTTCTGAAGCTCCTGCGGGGAGAGGTAGGCGTAATAGAGCAGCCAGTAAAATTCCTCGCCGTTCTTGTGCTTGGCGCGCATGAG
>NZ_CAKQVD010000109.1 GCF_934277605.1 uncultured Anaerotignum sp. | reverse complement strand
AAAATGAAATTTATGGTATGCTGTAAGCGAGGATTATCGCTTGGCGGTTCAGTCACTCTCTGAAAAGGGGGTGATGCTATGAATTGTGTTACATATTCGGATTTATTTCAATTCGGTATGCTCATCGTAGCTATTATCGCCCTGTGTAAAAACAGGGGATAAATAAAAATTGACCGCCTAACAAGAGTTAGACGGTCTGAAACCTTAACTTAGGACTGACCGCCCTACCAAAAGCGGTAATCCTTTTCTTATCATTATGATAACAAAAGAAAGATATTCTGTCAAGAAAGGCACATCTGAAAATAAAACGGATGTGCTTTTTTGATGCGGATTTTTTGGAAGGAGTTGGAAAAATGGCAAAAACGTATAATCGGCTGGAAATTGATGTGAACAAAAAGCCGAACAGCATCGGGATTCGCCCTGTGCAGAATGACACAAAATCCAGATATCTGGATGTATGCCTGTATGAAAACGGCGTGGCAATCAATCTGACGGGCGAGCAGGTGCGTATTACGTTCAGAAAAGCGGACGGCAGCACATTTTTTAATCAGGGGGAAGTAACGGATGCGACTGCGGGCAGATGCCAATTTGCCTTGACGAATGAAATTTTATCCGAGGCAAAGGCGGTTGAGGCGCAGATTTCCGTCTGGAACGCAGGCGGTCAGATTCTTTCAACGGAAATTTTTACGATTTATGTAACGGCGGCGATTCCTTGGGAGGATTCCGTTGAAAGTGAGAACGAATACGGCGTTCTGGTGGTGCTGTTTCAGGAAATTCAAGGCGCACTGGATACCATGCACAAGATTGCCACAACCTTTGGCGAGCCGGGGGATAAGGCGGCAGAGTACGGCGTGGATACCTTCTGGGGGATTCTGGAAATGCTGGCACAGCGTGGGGATGTGGAGAGTGCGATGGAGAAAAAGATTAAAGCCTATTTGAATAGTGCGGCTGGAACAAGGGATTTTTTTCCTTTGGACAAAATGATTATCGTCAATTCTCTGCTTTCAAACAACGATGCCAAGATTGATTGGGCGTTTCGGCAGAACGGTATCGGCAGTGTATTAAATGCGGCGTGTAACGTAAATTCTGCGGCGTTAGCAGCGTGCAACACAGTGAACGAAATTGCGGCAAGCACGGCGGCGTTAGATGCGATTTTGGCAAACAAACAAGCGTTTGAACTTTGCTGTCACAACGAAACCATCGTGCAGATGTTTTCCGATGAGGATATTATTGCGGCAGATTTGGGCTATATAAAATTCAATGTCGGGGATTTGGTAACGCTGAATTATAACGGCAAGGCAACAAAATTCAGAGTGGTGCATAAGGATTATTTGACAAAAGGAAAGATTGTTTTACTTTCCGAGGATTGCGTTTCTAAAGAAAGATGGGACGGAGATTACAACAAATATTCTACCAGCGCAATCCGCGCCTATCTGAACAGCACCGCATTAAAGGGATTTTCGCAGAAAATTCAAAATGCAATCGTTGCACCGAGGTTACTTTGTCATGATTATAAAACGCAAATAGCGCTAAGCGATAAAATTTGGCTGCCTTCCAATACGGAAGTGGGCGGAAAGGAAGAACAAAGCACACCAGTCGAGGGTTTTGTTTTCGACTATTACAATGGTGCTGTCGATAGCAAAAGAATCAAGAAATTTAACAACAGTGTTGCATTTTGGTGGTTGAGAACGCCACAGAACGGCAACACGAACCTTGCGAAGTGTGTCGGTGAAACTGGGGGTACGTCCCATTACACAGTAACATACAGCCATGGCGTGGCGTTTGCATTTGAAATTTGATTGGCGGTGATGGCATGAACAGGGACGATATTTTGAGAGAAAAAAATGAGCAATACATCCGGTACAAAATGCTGGAGATTGAGATTGCAAGAATCAAAGAGGGACAGGCGGAGCTGGAGCTGACGGCTGCCGAATCCGCAATCAATGTGGACTATTTGGTCTGCATGAAGGAATTGGAAATTTGAAAGGAGTAGATAATTATGACATACGCAAGACTGAAAAAGCTGATTGAAAGAGGGGCTTACAACAAAGAGGACATGATGAACAAATTAGACGTATTTCTGATGGCGAACAGAATCACAGAAGAACAGTACCAGGAGCTGGTCGGCATGATGGGCTAAGGCTTGTCGGGGTAAGGAATCTGTGATAAAATGAAAAAGGTCGCTTTGGCGGCTAAAAGGATTGCCGTTTGGCGGTTGGTCACTCTCTGCAAAGGGGGTGATATCTATGGTTACATATACTGATTTATTTCAATATAGCTTAGTAA
>NZ_CAKQVD010000108.1 GCF_934277605.1 uncultured Anaerotignum sp. | reverse complement strand
ATTTTAGCTTGTACCCACAAAACCCCTCCCACCTGAAAATGCAAGAATCCCTTCTTTTTTGGGAAAGTGACGGGAGGGCATCAACCTACCAAAAAGCTGCCCCACGACCAAGGTCGCAGGGCAGCTTGAGGTGGCTTGTATTTACTTATCGCAGCAGGTCACGGAAAATCGTGTAGTCCTTCAAAGCCTTGACCTCTGCATTAGTCTGCATGGTATTATAGGCTTGAACTTCCAGATGCTGGTTTGCGGGAGATGGAGTTCCTTGGCGGCGATGTGGACCTGCGGATCAACATTTATCGGGGTCAGGTTTCCGGCAATGTAAGTACGGATAATGCCGATAAATTGCCGGAAGATTGCCGTAAAATTGCCGGGAAGTGAGCAAGAGCGGTCAATTTATCAGTTTGTCCTAGAGAATCATTCCATCACCACAACAAATGAGTAAAATCAAAACAGGAGACGAAGGAAAAACATTCTCCCTTAGTCTCCTGTTTTATTGACTTCGGAAACCACCGGCTATGCCGGTGGAGGTATCCCGATACGGGCGGCGGAGCATTTGATGCAAGTGAAAGATAATTCAGTGCATCTTTAGATGCCAGCCGGGAAAAAGCCCTTCTAGGGCTTTTTCAAGCCACCGGCTTAGCCGGTGGTTATGACTTATCTTATTTTCTATCGGGAGCTCTCGCTGCCATTCTTTTTTCGTAGCAGGCTTTACACAAAGTTCGCCACCAGCCAAAATCCCTTCTGATAGTCGCAGAATCCGTGCTGCCGCATTTCTCACAAACCGTTTTGCTCTTTGCCTCATAGGTTCGGATAATCTGCGCAATGTCGCGCCGCAAGATTTCCGTGCGCTCATCAAGCGGCGTTTCGTCATTTGCCTCGAATCGTATGCTCAAGCCGCCCAGAAAGTCAATGGCTGCACTTCCATATTGGGCTCCCTCGAACGAGTAATAAAATCGAAGTGTTGCAAATTTTTCTTTGAGCTGTGTAGGAATAAGGTCGATTGGCAGCCCTTCTTCGGCATACCTATCAGCTATTGCCTGACACATATCGTGAATCAGGTTATACCATCCGTCATCGCAATCGCACCCCCAGCGACGATATAGATTTTCCTCACCATCAATCTTATTCAGCTTCATGAAAGGAAAATCGGCTTGTATTTGTTGCTCCAACTGCGCATTCATTCCGCAATCCCCCCAGCTCAATCTTTGCTGCATTAGTGGTTTTACGACCGAAAATAAAATCTCAAATTGTATTCTTTTATGAAATAGTGATTTCTGCCATTAATATTGCATGGTCAGGGTAAGGATCATCAATGTGGCCATAATTGTTGCCCCCAAAATTAACTTGAAAATCCTGTCCCCATCTATAAATGGTCTTGTCTTTATTGACAAATGAGCGATCATACGGAAGTAACTGTACTGATTCAACGCCTTTGACAATAAAATGATCTTCGGCAAAAGCGTAAGGATCATCTTCTGTGTAGTCTTTATAGATGCTCGAACCATGAGGAGTATATCGCATAAATCCGTTCTCTTGACAAATTTCATCGATTCGCCTGAGGCACCATTTTCGTGTTTGGCATCCCCGACGATAGTTATTTAGATCACCGCCAATTACCACAATGTTATCATTTTTGACATCATTTATGATAGACTGAAATGCAATGCGCTTTTTTTCGTCATTAGCGTCAGTTACTTTATCATAGGAGTGTATTCTCATTCCGATTACCGTGAGCTCTGTGCCCGCTTTGGTTTTGCATTTTATCTCTAAATGATCTGCTGTGTCAGGGTTTGCAGAATAGTGTGATCTTGTGTCTTTAACAGAAAATCGTTCCTTTTTTACTGCGATCACAACATCATTCTGATGCCCCTGATTATTGAAACTCTCGAAAACCAAATACTCCTTATCTTCGAATATACGCTTTTTTATAGTATCCCAATTCGGAACATTTGAACTGCACTCTGTTAGAATTATAATATCAGTATCAGCGTAATCCTCCCTAATTACAGTTGCTACCCATTCGGGTATATATTTTTGAGAACGGCCTTGTCTATGATTTATATTCCATTCTAGCACTTTGAATGATTCCATCAACAACGCTCCTTTTATAACGTGAGGTTATGTCTCACATTATAAAAAAGATGTGGTTGCTTGTCAACTGCTTGTGAGGCAATCACCACGCCCGTCTCATATAAAGTGAAGGATGTCAATTCGGTGGGCAGCGTCAAGAAGCGGTGTGATAAAATTCTGTTTCTCTCTTGAGAAACCAACCTTCCCATGATACAATAACAAGGTTCCAGAAAACGACGGGGCTTGTTCTCCCTCAAAAATAAAGGAGTAGGATCAAC
>NZ_CAKQVD010000107.1 GCF_934277605.1 uncultured Anaerotignum sp. | reverse complement strand
CTCCAGTACCTGCACCGTCTTTGCGGAGAGTGAAGTCATCAGCCAGCTGGCCAACGGCGTATCGATGCCGGATCTTGTTGCGGGCATTTGTGCCTCCGTCGCTGGTCGTGTAGCCTCTCTGGCAAAGCGGCTGGAAATCACCCCAGACCTTTGCATGAGCGGTGGAGTTGCCCAAAACGGCGGTGTCCGCCATGCAATGGAGCAGGCCATTGGGCAGTCCATTCTTTTCTCAGAGAAGGCACAGCTCTTTGGCGCCATCGGCGCTGCTCATTATGCATGGCTGAAGTGCAATCAAGGATCCGAAAGCTAAAAGCGGACCGTGCGAATAGTTCTGAAAAGTGGGTGGATTTTTTCTGCATTATTGGCACAAGGAGTGCGTCTGTCAACATTCAATGGAGGCTTTTACGGAACCTTATCGAAGCTGGTGCAGACGAAAGAACTACAAATTCCGCACAGATACCGCTCACAAAATGCTTAACTGCGCCCGACAATGAACAATGATTTTTGTTCGGACTCTTGGCACCTGTTAGCAGGTTTATGCCCTCTGTGAAGCCCTTCAGAGTGCTTCCAAAATTTGAAAATCAATTTTGAAGCAAGACCATCAGTTTTCAAGTTCAACTTAAACCTGGTGGTCATTTTTTTGCAAAAATTTTAAATCTGCAAACCGCAGCATTCCGTGTGAGTTGGTACCCTGATCTGCTGACCGATGCTGAAAACAAGGAACCGGTACAAAAATATATAAAGCGAGCGATTGCCTATCCTCAGACGGTAAAGGCTCGGTTGGACAACAGTGGAGCCAGCTGATACGGCTGTATACCGCTTTTATATTTCGCTGTTTACGAATCTCTTTCTTACAGGAAAGGCCGTATCTCAAAAATTATTTTGTGAAATTTTAAAAATTGTATTCCAAAACAACCCTGCGGATTCCTATTGGTGTAGGGACATCCAAGGATTCCTTACAGATGTTCTTTGAAAATTTCATGAGCCATCCCAGTGGGATACCACTGACACTGAATGTGCATTCTGCGCGTCGCGTCATCGAATACGCCAGAGAGAATCGGGCAGGAACAGGCTAAAAGAGTATGAACAGTAGCTTAGAGCAAGATTCGCCTAGAGCTACTCAAAACTCGCTTTTGCGATTTTGAGCAACTGGCATCTTGGTGAGGATTGCATTCCCCACACCCTGCTCATATCAAAAATTTTGCAGTTTGGTTCCTCCCAAGGAATTCACAGCAATGCTGCATCTGCACCATAGAATGAAAATATTTGAGTTAATATTTTGACGTAAAAATGCTGGAGGTGAACGCTATTTCCAACTATCTGACCGCAGATACTCCCCTACCGCAGTATCTGCCGTATGCCAGGTTTCTTCTGAATACCGACCTAAGCCACATGTCAAAGCTGCTCTACACTCTGCTACTTGACCGGGCAACTTTATCCCAAAAGAACGGTTGGGTGGACGAGCGTGGCTTTGTTTATGTAATATTTCCACTTTCATCATTGAGCGAAGTTCTGCAATGCAGCACCATGAGTGTCAAACGTGCATTGCGTTCACTGGAAGATGCTGATTTGATCGAGCGCAGGAGAGGTCGCATTGCTGCACCCAACAGTATCTTTGTAAAAGTTCCGACAGAACAAAGATGTTCCTCTGCATGGAACGATTTTGTTCCATCCTATGGAACAGGAATGATACCTTCTATGGAACAAAAGTGTTCCACTAACCAACGTAATAAGAACAACCTGAATGACAACGACCTGATAAGAACAAACCATGCTCTGTTGACGCTGGGTGAATATCAGAATGTCTTTTTGACCGAGAAGGAATACAAGCGGCTCAAAGCCGACTTCTCCGGGCTGGACAGTTTGATTGAACAGCTTTCAGCTTATATCCAGTCTACGGGCAGAAAGTACGCTGACCACGCCGCCACCCTGCGCATCTGGGCAAAACGGCAGAAAACAGAACGAAAATCGACACCGGGCATCCCGGACTACACGTTCAAGGAAGGAGAAAGCCTATAAAGACGATTGAAAAAATTTTGGAGCAATCCGTTTCCAGTATTCCCGAAAGCACCGAAGATTATTACGGCGAGGATGGATTGCTGTACTGTGGCAAATGCCATACCCTGAAAGAAGCGTTCTTTGCCAACGGCATAGCCCTGATGGGCAAGAACAAACACCCTGTCGAGTGCATCTGCCAGCGCACAGAAAGAGAAAAGCAGAAAGCCATTATCGACCAGCAGAAGCATCTCGATCTCGTACGGCGGCTGAAAACAGATGGATTCTCCGACTCGGCAATGCTTAACTGGACATTTGAAAATGATAATGGCCGCAGTCCTCAGATGCATCATGCCCACCGCTATGTAGAGCAATGGCAGACCATGCGTTCAGAGAACCTTGGGCTTCTTCTCTGGGGCGGTGTCGGCGCAGGCAAGAGTTTCCTTGCCGGGTGCATTGCAAACGCTCTGATGGAGCAGGAAGTGCCTGTGCGCATGACGAACTTTGCCCGAATCCTGAACGAGCTGAACAGCAGCTTTTCCGGGCGGAACGATGTTGTAGACAAGCTCTGCAGCAATCCCCTGC
>NZ_CAKQVD010000106.1 GCF_934277605.1 uncultured Anaerotignum sp. | reverse complement strand
TCCTCTCTCCAAGCTATTTATTTTTTGCTCCGCGGCTTTTCAATCACCACATCATAGGAGCCGCCAACCCAATAGGAAGGATTTTCAAGCGAAAAGGTCAGTTTTTCGCGTTTTCCTCTGGGCAGATAAACACTTCTCTCCTGTATCAGAAATTCATTTGTCTGTTCCCAATCACGTTCCACGCCGAAATCATCCTCTTTCAGATAACGCAGATTTGCCGCGTACATCTTTCGGATTCCCTTTGCAGGCAGCGTCCGATAGCGCACCGTCACCTTCGTTACCTCTTTGGGTTCCTCAATTTCATCATAGGGATTATCATAAATGGCATCCTCCTGTGCGGCAGATAAAAATTCAACTGTTCCGTAATGGAATTTCACCCGCGGCAGCTCCGCCCCTTCCGTCAGGGGAATCTCTACGTCGTGCGTTTCCTTGTCTGTTCCCGTATAGGCTGTACGATGTAATGTCAGAGGAAAATCCCTTTCCGTTCCTTCTAATATAAACTTTCCACCGTTTTCCAGCGAATCATATTGCATACTCATCCGTTCTCCCGCTGCATTCAAAATATAGACATACGAATCCTTTTCAAACTGATACGGATAAATGTTAATTCCCGTATGAAACCAATCCTTCATTGCCTGCGCCACCTCAGCAGAGGGAATCAGGTAATATTCCACTGTAATCGCATTTCCATCTACATCAGCATTTGCAACCACAGAGGTTTTATTTTTCGTTACCGAATATCCAAGGTCTTTGGGATTCTCCGTTGTTTTCGCTTTCACTACCTTCAAATGAATTTTCTCATCGAAGCCCTTAATCGAAAACGCGTAGTCATAACAGCCATCCTTCAGATAAAGCCGTTCCGAGCAGTGCGGCGTATACTGCAACACCTTGCCTTCATTGCTTATATGCCAGCCGCAACCGGAAAACCAAATCACTCTGCTTTTTTCTCCGTAATAATAGGTGACTTCATATTTTTCAGACAATTCATCGACAATTTCATCTTTTCCATTTTTTTCTGTCGGCAAACCCTCTCCGGTGAATACAAAATCCCCTTTCAGCATATTGTTTTCGCAATAAAAGCCTTTCAGCTCCACACGCACGCCATCCTTCTCCTGCACAGGATTGTCAATCTGCACCTCGTAAACTTCCGCCTCTGTATCATTGATATAAACCCCGACACCGGGCAGATAATGCAGGATCCGCTGGAAATATGCCGCAATCGGCTTGCGTGCAAACGCCCCGACTGCAACCAGGCAGCAAACCGCCGCAATCAGAATCCGCCTTTTCTGCCATTTTTTCTGCTGCTTTGCTTCCGCCTGCAGTTTCTCCAGTGCCATTTTCTCTATCCGTTTTGCCGCTGTTTCGTCCTCCATCTGCGGCAGTGCTTCCGGCAAATTCCGCAGGAGATCTTCCTCCTCCAGATAATCAAATACATCCTTCATAAAATCCCCCTCCTTCCAATGCTTTTCTCAGCTTTTCCAAGCCACGCCGCACCTTCTGGTCCACTGTGTTCTCCTTTAATCCTAACGCAGACGCAATTGTTTTTGTCGGATAGCCATAATAAAATTTCCAAATCAATATTTTCTCATCCGGTTCTCCCAAGGAACGAATTGCTTGAAGCAGCACTTCCCTGTCCTCAAAGGATACCTCCTTCGGATTCTCCTGTATTTCTTGGTGCAGAGGCAGAGTTTCTGCCTTTTTCCTATAGCAATCTGCCGCCCTCCGCCGTGCAAGCGTTGCTAAAAATACACGAAATCCGCCTTTTTCCAAATCAATCTTTTCCCGATAACGATATGCGTCCACAAAAACATCACTCACACATTCCTCGATGTCTTCCTGCGGAAATTCCGCCAGCTTGTTTCTCACAATGTAATAGCAATACCCCATATATCGCCGCATCAATTCCTTCATGCCCTCATTCGGCCTTTTCTGTAATAGGGTCAGCAGACTTCTTTCATCCATACAATCCCTCCTCCCTTTATCTCTCTATTCTCCGAAAAATAATGAAATCTGACAACCGTTTTGATAAAAGTTTTGGGAAAAACGCAAAAAATCGCCGAAATTTCTTCCGACGATTCTATAAATCTGTTTTTGTGCAAAGAAAAAGAGAGCCTTTTCAGACTCTCTTAAACTAGGGTAGCAGGATTCGAACCTGCGAATGACGGAATCAGAATCCGTTGCCTTACCACTTGGCGATACCCCATTATACCAACTGTTCAGCTGGATTTGAGACCTGGGCTAGCTGGATTCGAACCAGCGAATGCAGGAGTCAAAGTCCTGTGCCTTACCGCTTGGCGATAGCCCAATGATACGATAATGCAGACTAGCTGAAATAAAAGCGCGAGACGAGATTCGAACTCGCGACCCTCGCCTTGGCAAGGCGATGCTCTACCACTGAGCCACTCGCGCATACGCTGCAGCCGAGGGGACTTGAACCCCTACCCAGAAACCCGGACTAGATCCTTAGTCTAGCGCGTATGCCAATTCCGCCACGGCTGCACAAAATGAAAAATGAGTCATCCGGGACTCGAACCCGGGACACCTGGATTAAAAGTCCAGTGCTCTACCAACTGAGCTAATGACCCATAAAAGGGTGGATAGTGGGATTCGAACCCACGGCCTCCAGAGCCACAATCTGGCGCGCTAACCAACTGCGCCATACCCACCATAACAGATTTGACATTAAAAAATTGGATTCCGGCAACCATCTACTCTCCCAGGCAGCTGCCCACCAAGTACCATCGACCGCTTAGGTCTTAACCGTC
>NZ_CAKQVD010000105.1 GCF_934277605.1 uncultured Anaerotignum sp. | reverse complement strand
CAGTTGCGGTCGCTTTTTCGGTAACTATCTCTAAATTCTTTGATTTCTGTCTTGGTTTTTATCGGTAGTTCCCAATAGGGCAATTCTTTACATTTTGTTTAAAATTTGCGGTTAATTAAATGCAACAGCAAAAAAGCACCCAGCCGTTAAGAGGAAAGCATCTTTCCACCCCCTTGACGGCTGGGTTTTTAGATTAACTTAATGACATTGACCGCACGGCTTAGCTTTTTTATTCCACAGGCACAGCCTGTGGTTGCGTCGCCTTACAATGCGAAAAGAGGGGGGCAATGCAGATGCATCGCCTCCTCTCTCTTTTAGAACGAAACTACCTCCTGCGCAGGCTTGGCGCAGGTCGTAATCCAGTCCACATACGGCACGGGACCGTAGCCCTGATAGGCGTCCACATACTCCTGCGGTGACCTCCACCCAGTCGCGTTTTTTCTATGTCTTGAGATCCTTTCACTTGGCGACCACGCCGGCAAACTGAATGTCGTCCCCGCAGCAGATATCCCTTTGATGCCAAGCTGTCCCTGTCGTTTCCATTTTTTGTAGCAATCTGCCGACCTCTTATCGTTCGTTCCGGTATGAAACATCCTTGCTCTCGGGTAGCTCTGCTCTGCGCACAGATAATTCCAAATGACTGTCCAGCGCCACAAGTAGCATATCCAAATCCATTTCGCGCACTGCCTTTACGATTTCGCCATGACGATCGCTCAATCGCGGGCAAACTGACGAGCAACTCGGTCGAGTCACACTTTGAAAAAATGTCACTCTCTCCTTGAGAATGCTCCACAACTCAAACAGCAGGGAGTTCTTCGCCTTTTTGAAAAAAAACTCATGAAATTGGACATCATATTCTATGCTCGCGAGATACTCCCCAGCATCGGTGCTTTTATCCGCCCGTTCGCACATATACTGCAACTGCTCTGCATCCTCTGCTTTCAGATTTGCAAATGCTAGCCTTGCAGCGAGATGTTCAAGCTGCCGCCGCACTGAAATCAACTCCTGTGCGGATTCCTTTGTAATGATTGTAACATAGGTACCGCGGTACGGAAACACCGTTAAAAGCCCTCGCTTTTCCAGTTCAGAAAAAGCCTCTCGCACAGGAGTAATACTGACGCCGAACCTCTTTGCGACCTTTGCCTCGACCATCCGCTCCCCTGGTCGAAATTCGCCAGATATAATCTTATGCCGTATCTCACTGCAAATACGGCTGCTGGTGCTTCGATCTTCTGAAAGTGAGATAGAAACTCCCCCTTACGCCACACCATCCCTTCTCGCCATATTGGCGAATAGTGTGGCATGTGGACACATGATATGTATATATAATAGTGCGGCGGTCATCAAATGTCAAGCTTCTCCGGTATGTGTGTATGTGTAACGAATTCTTCGCCCCACTGAAAAATCTCCTTGCATTGCTGTTCTAATTTTGCTATCATAGCCTTGGAACTCATCTCATCGAAAGTGTTTTTGTCAAACCGCATTTTACCGAGATTTGAGTTCCGTGGGAAGTGGTGTATATCGCTTCCCTTTTTCTTTTGCCAACGATAACTTTACACTAACGCGGTATAACGCTCCCTTTAATACTCCAAGCCAAGCATTTCGCCAATTTTCTTATAAGCAGGAAGCAGCTTGTACTCCGGCGAGACATCATACTTGATCGGGAAACCAACCTGCGTAGCGGCAGTAGTGCACAGGCCATCAAGTAAAGCTTCTGCCTTGTCCGGCGTAAAGGTGAAAATCATTTCGCTATCCTGCGCAACACCGTGTTTGCGGTCGCCAATGCAGGGAACACTAATATAAAAATCGTGCTTGAGCATGGCAGGAACGACTGCGTAAACACAAGCGGAGTGCCCGCTCAACTGACTGTAGACATCACTACCGTCGATCCAATTCACAGAAATTAGTAGATGTGTCAACTGTGCGGGATCACAATACATTAGAACCACATCCGGCTCAAATTCCACAGTCTCCCACGGTCCGGCGAGAACCCCGATGTATTGTCCAGGAGCTATCTTTGGCATATTCTTTGCCCACTTGCTACCCGCCTCCAATGAGCTGGCGGATTCCGGATAACGGTTCGCTCCGGTCAGAAAATACTCTGGTACCTCTGTATATCCGAAACCGATAACCGGCTCCACGCACCAGTTGTCCTGATGCAACATGGCGATGGTCTGTCCCTGTCTTCTGGCTAGACTGAATGCCTGACACATAGACAAGTGATGACCCGTGTCGCGAAGCGGGCGGACAGCATTCGCAGGGATTTCGCTTTCATCACGCAGCATACGAACCGCAATCAAATTAGAGCGGAGGCCCAAAAATTGGTGCAGACCATTACACAATTCTTTCTTAGTACGCATAGTACCCTCCTAAAGTATAGTTTTATCTCCGACGCAATAATGCATGATGCATAATTGTGTTGTTTAGGTCATCATAGCACATAAAGCTGCCACTCGTCAATCATGCATCATGCATTATGTTTAATTTTGTTATTTTGTACGTTAGCAAAGTGGTAATTTTTGCATACTGCACAAAATCGATATTTATTCTCTCAAGGGACTTGACAATAATTTTGTTTTCAGTAAAATAATGCATGATACATGATACATGATTTTAACACATGCACAAGGAGTCCTGCAAACAAAAGTCAATAGCAGAAACGAAAAAAGTCCCGCAAAGTTTGCGAGACT
Organism: uncultured Anaerotignum sp.; assembly: GCF_934277605.1. Lineage (GTDB taxonomy): Bacteria > Bacillota > Clostridia > Lachnospirales > Anaerotignaceae > Anaerotignum_A. Next base: position 115 of record NZ_CAKQVD010000105.1, on the reverse strand, counting down.
GAAAGAGGGCATAACAAAACAGACCGGAGAAAAAACGCATCGCCAGCCGGGATGAAGTTGGTCGTTCGCTTAACTCTGTGCGAGGCTCTGCCGCGCGTCGAATGCCTCAAGGCAC
>NZ_CAKQVD010000104.1 GCF_934277605.1 uncultured Anaerotignum sp. | reverse complement strand
GTGACCGAACTGACCCGGCGCTGCATTTCTGAAAATGCACAGTCGGCGCAAAACCAGCAGGAATATACCGCCCGGTATAACGGTCTTGCGGAGCGGTACGAAAGAACAAAAGCTCAGCTTGAGCAGCTCCGCGCCACGAAGACCGCACGGGAAGCCCAGGCAGACGCCATTGGTGCGTTCATGTTCGAGGTGCAGGAAATGGATGTCCTCACCGAGTTTGACGAGAAGCTCTGGCTGACCGTCATTGACAAGGTGACCGTTCACGCCAATGGGCGGATGAGCTTCCGCCTCCGCAGCGGAACAGAGATCGACGCATAAGGCCCATGGAACAAAAAGCCCGCAGGTTTGACCGCCTGCAGGCTTTTTCGGTGTAATTCAACTTTGTTTCTTCAAAAACGGCAATTCTGATAGATGGTTTTCCTCAATGATTGAACGCAGCATGGTTGCAAAGCCTTTGGGGTTGCGTACTTGATGCTGCATATTGAGCGATTACAGGGGTGGGCAGTAAGAGTGGATCGGTACACATCGACACTGAAAAAAGCTTCTCTCTGGAAAGAGTGAAAAGGCAAAGGAACAGTTTGAGCGGTTCTATCTGACCGTCGTTGGCAAGTCAATTGCTTATCACTATGGGTGGATGAGCTTTCGGTGTTATGGTAGAACAGGAATAGAAGCATACGGGCATAAAAAAATACAGAGGCTGCAAATTTAACTGCATTATTTACGTTTTCAACATATTTGACCTTGAAAGATGATTGTATTATGTATATAATGTATATGCTTGTAAATGAACTTAGGCTAAATAACGTCTATTACCCAGCAGCGCGACAGCACATTGGGAGGAAACAAAGATGCCGATGTATTTAAAGCGTGATACGATCCGATTATTAGAAGCAAGTGTAGAGTCGATTAGTATGGCCGCTACTGCCCTTGGGTTGCCCCAACGCTACGAATTTCGTGAACCTGCCTCCGAAAACGCCGTTGCAATTGGACTGGCTGGTGTTTCGGTAGAACTTGCAATGAGCGCAATAATTGTTCAAGCAAAAGGGGAGCAGGAATTGCGCCTTCCGTCCGGATACTATAAAACTGGAACACATATTGTTGATGATTTCAGAAAACTAATAACATCGCAGATTCCGAAAATGGTGTTTTTGACGCAAAACATAAAAAATCCGACTGGGCATATTTCAAGAATCCTCGAACTCTCTTCAAAATTTAAACTACTAACGAAATCACGCGCAGGAGGTTTGCATGCAGGAAAAGGGCCTTCGCGTGATGTATGTATTGCATGCGTCAATGATGTAATCAATTTCATCAATTTATTGGGGCAGTCATCAAGAATCAAGCCATATACAGAAAGCCTTCCACATGTCATAGAAATGCCGAAAAGCTACGATTTAATTGTTGATGATTTGGTAAGAAAACTAAACCAATCGACATCTGACGATGACAAAGCTGTGGCGCTGTCCTCTATATATTTAGTTATTCCGGATTTGCCCGCAGAAGAGCCTGAATGGGTTCAAGCGTTTGACAGATTATTGATAACCCCAAAGGACACAGACATATCTTTTCTTCTTGATACACTTCAGAATTCCAAATATGCGTCCTTAATCAAAGTCGCAAAGTCAAGCAATTCTGTACCAGTCACATTCCAAAAAGGAAATCTTTCTGCGCTCCCAATTGAACCACAGTATTTGAAAAAGTCCTTTTCTGATATAAAAGATCGGTGGTACGCAGATAGAGGGACGGCAAATGGTAGATTGGACCAAAAACAATTTGATCCCCCACCTATCGAGTCAGTATATGAAATCTTTTCTTTTCAATTCCATGTTCTTCAAATAACAGATAATGAGGATACAAAACTGACTGCTGTAGATACATGGCCGCTTATTGCAGCCAGTCTTAGCTATGCCGGGACTCTTGGACCATATTGGTATTTTGTGAGGAATACCTCCGATTGGGGTCAGTTAGAATCGTATATGAATAGGGTAGCAAAAATTGCAGGGAAATCATTGCAAAAAGGATTCAAGGAATTCAAGCCAGGTTTTGCTGCACTTAAAAACGAAAAGCCATTATCTATGAGCGACAAAACTGTATCTGAATTATTGAAAGATTATGAGCAAGCGTGTTCAAAGAAACCAGGACTATTAGTATTTTCTACAAAATATAAAGGAAAAGACAAGGAACTGTGTGAAGAAGCCTGCGCCGATTTAACACAAGTTTCAAATGAAGAAATGCCAGTTGGCAGAATGTTGATTAAGATTGCTGAAAATCAATATACATTCAAGAGCGATGGAAGTCGAAAGTACTGGGCAAGGGTGCTATGTGAGGCTGCGTCTGAACTTGAGGATTTAACAGGCGTATTAGCTATTATCAAATTGCCAGAATTGGTAGCAGCTCACACAGCAGCTAGAAAAGCATTTAGAACAATAGACTTTGTGAATTATGGACCCAAAGTTGAGTAATAGCACGATTGACAAGACGAGAAAGTACTGTTTTTTCAACTAGATAACGCATTGAGAATACAGTCCTCTCTAAAGAAGGGGTGCAAATGAGCCATAGGGGGTGCAATTCTTTCTAAGGTGGGTGCATCTTTTATTAAAATTAGAGTCATTTGCCATGCAGAGTGTCCTTATAGGATCTGAGTATCCTGTAATGGACACTCTGCTTTTTTATTTCTCACAAAATTCATACTGCAACCTGTTCCGGGGCATAGCTTAGTGCTACGCCTTTTCTTGTTTCCATGATAATGTCGGTCTCCGGGATCTTCCGGCGATCCGGCACATCAAAGGCACCGATGCAGTTGTAGTGAATAACGACGCGCTGGTTGGTAATGCCGTCCTGCTTTTCAGCGTGGTACACCTCAATGTGGTCGATCAGCTCTGCGAGCATACGCTTTGTAATGGTGGTCGCGTCCGTATACCGCCGCACCGTTTCAAGGAAATCGTCAATGTCCATGCGCTTGCTTTCGTCCTTTTTCAGTTCCAGCCGCAGCGCCTTGATCTTCTTTGCGTTCTCGCCCTGCTCCTGTTCATAGCGTTTGGACATTTTGGCAAACCGGGCATCGTCGATCTTACCCGCCACATTGTCCTCATAGAGCCGTTCAAAGAGCATATCCAG
>NZ_CAKQVD010000103.1 GCF_934277605.1 uncultured Anaerotignum sp. | reverse complement strand
TCATATCCAGACCAACGGAGCATACACAGGTCATTGCCTCCAGCTTTTCCAGTGTCAGTGCGCCCTTTTCGCAGGCATCAATCATGCCATGGTCCTCGCTGACAGGAATAAATGCACCACTCAAGCCGCCAACGTAAGAGGATGCCATTACGCCGCCCTTCTTCACGTTGTCATTCAAAAGTGCCAAGGCTGCTGTTGTGCCGGGTGCGCCTGCTTCCTCCAAGCCCATTTCCTGGAAGATTTCCGCAATACTGTCCCCAACCGCAGGTGTGGGTGCTAAGGAAAGGTCGATGATACCAAAGGGTGCGTTCAATCTCTTTGCCGCTTCCTTCGCAATCAGCTGACCGACACGGGTAATCTTAAATGCTGTTCTTTTTACGGTTTCGCATACGGTTTCAAAGTCAGCACCTCTGACCTCCTCCAACGCACGCTTTACAACACCGGGGCCGCTGACGCCGACATTGATGCAGCGGTCTGCCTCCCCAACGCCATGGAATGCGCCCGCCATAAAGGGATTGTCCTCAACTGCATTACAGAATACAACCAGCTTTGCACAGCCGATACATTCGTTATCCTTTGTGCGTTCTGCTGTTTCCACAATGATTTCGCCCATTTTCTTCACAGCGTCCATATTCAGACCGTTTCTGGAGGTACCGATATTGACAGAGGCGCAAACACGCTCGGTCACTGCCAAAGCCTCAGGGATGGAATCAATCAAAATCTTATCACTTTCGGTATAGCCCTTCTGCACCAAAGCAGAAAAACCACCGATAAAGTTTACGCCAACCTCTCTTGCCGCCTTGTCCAAGGTCTGTGCAACACTCACATAGGAATCTGCATTTTTGCAGCCGGCTGCCGCAATCGCAATGGGTGTAACGGAAATTCTCTTGTTCACAACAGGAACACCGTATTCCTTTGCCAAATCATCGCCAACCCTTACCAAGTCCTTTGCATAGGTTGTAATTTTCTTATATACGTTTTCGTTAAATTTGTTAATATCTTCATCTGCACAATCCAGCAGGCTGATTCCCATTGTAATTGTTCTGACATCCAAATTCATATCGGAAATCATACTGTTGGTTTCCAAAATTTCATTTCTTGTAATCATTCCTTCAGCCTCCCTTAAATGCGATGCATCGCATCAAAAATTTCTGTATGCTGAATCTTGATATCCATACCAAGCTCATCTCCGACTGCATACAGCTTTTCGGCTGTTTTTTCAAATGTATCCTTTGCCTCCGTAATATCAACAACCATCACCATATTGAAATATCCCCCAACAATGGTCTGGGAAATATCAAGGATATTGATATTTGTTTCTGCCAAAGCCCCACAAACCTTTGCTGTGATGCCAACCTTATCCTCACCAAGTACCGTTACCACTGCTTTTTTCATTCTGATAGTCCTCCTTATTTTTGAGAATGTTATTTTCATCTTAACTGAGAACAGACAAAAAAATCAATGGACAAATGTCCCTATAAAAAAGTCATCTTTTCAGCAGATTCTTACATTTTGCACGCTAACTTTTCGCATACAGACTTTTTCCCCAAACCTTTGCAAGCAAGCGGAAGAAATTTACAAGTTTTGCACAAAACAAACTAAACTTTTTTGCAGAAAATGCACTATATTTTATACCCCAAAAGCACACAAAATGAAAAAAAATATTTTTTTCTTTCATAAAAAAACGATTTCACTTGCAAACAGTGAACTCAAAAAAGACCTGCAGCTCCAACCGAACATACAGGTCCTTTCTTCATTCCTCTTTATCTTTCTTCGATTTCCCCGCAAAGCTCCAGCATTACCCTTTTCACCGTTGAAAGTGCTTCGATTTCGTATGCCTTCGCTCCGCAAAACACCAAGCCTTCCCTGCCCTGCACCGCATCAATCAAGGCTTGAGAAATGCAGTATTTTGTCTCTGCCTGCTTGCAGTGGTTCATGCACTGATAACACTTCTTTACGGGAATCCGTCCCATTTGGTCTACCTTCTCCAAAAAGGGATTTTGAATGGCTCTTGCCGCCAGCCCAACCGGGCTTTCAATCAGCCGCACATCCTCTTTTTTGCTATGTAAATATGCCTGCTTAAAGGGCATTGCCGCATCACATTCCTCTGTGGCAACAAATTTTGTCCCCACCTGCACGCCGCTTGCCCCAAGCTTCATCAGCCGCTCCACATCTGCATGGCTGCGCACACCGCCGCCTGCAATCACAGGGATGGAAACCCCATTCCTTTCCTCCAGTTCCCGCACATATTCCCGCACATCTGCCAAGCATTCCTCAAGGGAGGCAAATGTGCCGCCAAGCATATCGCTGTATTTAAACCCAAGGTGTCCTCCTGCCAAAGGCCCCTCCACCACAACTGCATCGGGCAGTCTGTCTGCCTTCTGCCAATGCTTCACAATCAGCCTTAAGGCTCTTGCAGAGGAAACAATCGGCAAAATGCTTGTGTCTGCGGCATATTTCGCCAGATTCACAGGCAGCCCTGCACCCGAAACGATGAAATCCGCCCCTGCTGCAACCGCCTCCTTCACATATTCCTCATAATGATTCATCACCGTCATAAAATTAAAGCCGATGATTCCGTTCTCGGAAATTTCCTTTGCCTTCTCCAGCTCTCTACCGATTGCTCTCAGGTTTGCCCGAAAAGGATTTTCCTTAAAATCCGCCTCTCGATAGCCCGGATGCACGCCGGAAATCGTGCCGACACCACCATGCTTTGCCACTGCCCCCGCCAACGAGGAAAGGGAAACTCCCACCCCCATGCCTCCTTGCACAATCGGGCGTTTTGCACACATTCCGCCAAATGTTAGTGCCTTTATCTCCATCTTAAATCCTCCTGCTTATCTTTCACATAAATCGTATTTCTCACTATTTTATATGGTTTTGAAAACCATATACGCAAGTATAGCAAAAAGGCAAAGCCCTGTCAATCCGCACCAAAACATTTGCATTTTTTTCGGAACAAAAAAAGAAGGCAAATCAAATGACTCGCCTTCCTTTGCTTCAAATTATTTCAATTTAAAAGAGCTTTTCAAAGGAACAATGCGGTTAAACACCAAATGCTCCTGTGTGGTATCCTTTGTATCCACGATATAATATCCGTTTCTCATAAACTGGAATCTGTCGCCCTTCCTTGCATCCTTGATGGAAGGCTCAATAAAGCATTCCTTCACCTCTAAGGAATTGGGGTTCATCAGCATTTCTCCGTTGGGATCCTCGGGGTTATCCAGCATCATGTAATCATACAATCTTGCCGTTGCCTGCACGTTATCTCTTGCGCTAACCCAGTGCAGTGTCCCCTTAACCTTTCTGCCCTCAAAGCCGCTGCCGCTTCTTGTTTCGGGGTCGTATGTGCAGTGAACCTCTGTGACAACGCCGTTTTCATCCTTCACAAAATCTGTGCAGGTCACAAAATATGCACCCTTCAGGCGAACCTCCTTGCCGGGAGCCAAGCGGAAAAATTTCTTCACAGGTTCCTCCATGAAGTCCTCTCTTTCGATATAAAGCTCTCTGGTAAAGGGTGCCAGACGTTTGCCCAATTCTGGTGTTTCGGGGTTGTTTTCCAGCTCCATCATTTCCACCTGATCCTCAGGATA
>NZ_CAKQVD010000102.1 GCF_934277605.1 uncultured Anaerotignum sp. | reverse complement strand
CTTTGAATCTGCGTACTGGAAGCCCAATCAAAGAACCGTTCATAAAATGTCGGCCAATCCATTTTCACACCTCACTCTGCATTCTTGTGATTTCCATTATTACAGCCTGAGCCGTAGGTAGATCATATTCAGCTAGTCGGTATGAAAACGATCATTACCTTCGGTATTCTATACCATACGGTTTCCTCCCTCATCGAACCGACTGCAGCCCGCAAGGTATTCCTCCGTGTTATGGGCAAAATTCGTTTTCATACACGAAGTCGTTGCTTGTATTGTAGGGAGGAGCGGCTACCGTGTCTATTATGATGCGATTTAACGGAGTGTAATTTTTATGCCATAATGATGCACCCGCACAGGTGCATTTTTGCACACTCCTCATAAAGATACTGTGTACACCGCTACGGGGGTAAAGGATCCTGTTTTACTGCTGCTTGTGCGTACATCGGTAGGCTTTCTTTCTGTTACTCATAACCTCCATACTTTATGATTCCGACATTGGGATTGCCTTTAATGCTTCATCAATTTTAATTGCCTGTACAGGAACGTATTCACCATTGAGCCAAACTCCTCCACCAGTCAATGAGAACAATTCCCTTGATGTGTTTAAATCCAAATGTAGATTACCATTCGAAAGCAGCTGATCTAAAACGGCCGCCACTTTTTCCGAGAGAAACTTCTCAACTTTTTTCTGCTGTTCAATACACAGTTCTTCTGATTTGCAATCCTTCCTAATTCGAGTGTTACTGATTATTCGGATAACATTTACTACACCAAGCACATGATAAACCAGTCTCATCATATGGACTTTGGCTTCCTCTTCATCCATCTCGAAATAAAGCTGTTCAAATGCCTTATCAATCTGTGAAGAAACATCAGCAAGCCGTCTATCTGACTCAGTTTGTTTTTTTATTGCGACTTTTGCTGTTGTAGTGGTTTTTGGCTCCTTTTTCCCACTGACAGCCCTTTTTATACCGTGCCCCTTTGCCTTAACCCAAGGCCATGCTGTATTATTCCACCACGGAGATATAACCTCTCGGAACAGCAAAATTCCTCCGGCTACAATAGCCGCACCCAATGCTTCTCCGACTTGCTGTGCAAATTTTTCCTGTTCCGGTGTTAATTGAACGTGCTGCTCTTCATAAGGGTGCGGAGCGCAATCATCGCTCTGTAAATCATCGACATCGTATTCTTCCCACTCGATAATATCCGGATTCTGATTATTCTCGTCCCGCGTCAGTCCTCTCACACGGTCTGGATTGTCCTTTGAACGGATGAGGTGATCCCCATCTTTTACAATAGGCTTATATACTTTCTCACCCATTCTATTTCGTCTCCCCCAAATAGGATAAATTATAGGTATTTCTTGAATGCCTTCTCGATAACGATGCGACTTGCCTTGCGCTCCGACGGTTCTCGCTAGTCAAAAGTCAGACCGGCATCGGTTTCAATCGCATCCTTCTTGGCAAGAAGAGTGTGGAACAATTCCTTTTCCTCGCTGACGAACCACCTTGCCGTTTTCGTCAATCGTCTCCGTCACGGCGTTCGGGAACAGTTCCACCAGCTTTCTGTAGTTCTCATCGGCTTCGTTCTCCGTTTGCATTATCGGTTTAATCATTATGCTTATCCTCTGTTTTCCAGAAGTGGTATATTGGGTACTCCTTGAACTTGTTTCTTTCTTCATCGGTCAATTTAGCAAAGTGAAGCTCTGCTGGCTTTTGCTGATCCAAGAGCAGATAGACACCGACGCGAATTTCCTCATGGGCTCCTTTGCTTTCAATTAGCTCATATAAAGAGCTGATTTCATCTGTGTTGAAGGCACGCTGTCTTTTTATCGTTTGAAGTCTATTCAAAAGTCGAACTTCATAATTCAGTTCATCGTCAGACGCTGTAAGAATCCACTTACTAAAATCATCACAAACTTTTAGAAGCTTTTCTTTCCTATATCCCGATGCCTTATCATATGCACTAAGCGCATCAAGCAGAAACCAGTTAGCTCGATTGATTGTGTCGTAATGACGTTCCGCTGATTGGAACGACGGAAGCAGTACATCATAGTCTAAGTTACTTATGGTAAGTAAATCATCCGTATGAAGTATAAAAAACTGTGATATTGGCAAGCGAATCCCCTGCTCGTTTTCATATACAACCGAGAGCTCACTTTTGAAAAAATCAGAAATCTCGTAAACGCCTGCATCTTCACATTTTTTAAAATACAAAACGAAACGAAGATTACTAACTTTCATGGAGCAGACTGGAGGTATGTCACGCTTTAGTCCATGCACAGGCTTCTTCTTAATAAAAGCCTCAATCAGACGGTTTAGATTTCTCCAATCCTCGTTGCATAGTTTGCTGATGATTAACTCATCGTTATACCTCAAGAGTTCAAAAACCTCAACAATCCGTTTGACATACTCAAGCCTTTCTTTCTCCTTTTCAAGGTCAAAATGAGCAAAATTAGCTCCATTATTTTCAAACGGAAAAGCAATATCGTTTACCCGAAATTCGCCTTTTTCAATATATGAGATCATAAAATCAAGATCTTTCGCTAAGACCCTAATTTTGTCTGAGTGCTTATAATTGATCTTGCACGGTTCGTCTGGTTTAGTGAATTTCATCGTAAAACTTTCACCGAAACGAAAAATTGTACTTTCGGCACATTGGATGACGCTATACTCAGAATAAAAAACTTTGTCTCCAATCGTGACATCTGAAGTAATAACTCTTTGGGTGTGAATGTTTTCAGGAATAAGGTCAAGCGGCTGAGGTATAGAACTTCCTTTGATTTTTGCGTAGATATATACCTCGTTTGATACAAGCGCCAATTGAGGATTATCTATGCCGTATCCCTCAAATGGTATAACTACATTCTCCAAAATCCCTTGATTCTGCAATTCTTCAAGAGTATAAAGTTTCCGCTCTGTGAAACTCGCTTGCTTTTTGCAGTTTTGGAAACAGTTTAAGAAAATTGTTGCCTTTTTATTGCTGTCAGTTGGAAATTCTTTGAGGTGAATCGCTCTGCTTTTGCCATTGCCATCGAGAAATTGGCGTAACTTGATAGGGGTTAGTTCGGCATAATATATTTTGCGTCGAATTCCACTATTTCCAATATACACTACAAAAAGAATGCATCCACCATCGTATAGGTAATTTTTTAAATCGTCCTTTGACATTTGGAACGAGATCTCGGATTTTGAAAAATCGTCACACTCAGTTCCTTTGATTTGAACTGGCATGCGCCCCCTAAGTGCACTTTTTTTCTTGGACTTGTCACCATATATGTAAACAGCCCCATCCCATGATGGTTCCTTATCGTTGTCGGCAATAAACTGGTCAAGAAATTCAGAGGTTACAACGCTGTCTCTTACAGCATTTACAGATATAGTTTCTATTGCCTTTTTATCTAATGCCACTAAAATCACCTCTCTAAACTTCAGCGAGCTGCTTCTTCAATAACTTTGCCTGTTGTGTCAACTCAAGCTTTTATTCAGCTGTTTTTTTATTCCGAGCCTGTTTTTCCAGTTCTCGATTTCCTTTTTTCAGCTTCGCCTTTTGGTTGTCAATCTATACCTGCTCGTCTGAGGATTTTCCTTGTCCGACCTTAACACCGCCGACTTGAATGATGAGGTTCTCCCATACGGCATCCATTCGGTGTGATAATACTTGTTCACCTTGAACGCCATATTGCCACCCATGGCAGCTCCTTGGTCAGCTGACCACGCCTTCACCGTGCCATCAAAAGCAAGAGCGGAAAGGAATGAGCTTGGGCATACCCGAAATTTGAA
>NZ_CAKQVD010000101.1 GCF_934277605.1 uncultured Anaerotignum sp. | reverse complement strand
GACTCGAACCCCCGACCTGCTGATTACAAATCAGCTGCTCTACCAGCTGAGCTATACCGGCGGCTCACGCGGAACGAGAGTATTATACCACGGGTTTTGGAAATGTCAAGCATAAATTCTCCCGATTTTTCATCTTTTCCGGAAGCAGCGGAAAAGAGCGGAATTGGCGCCGCTGTGCGCCATGGCGGGGCCGCAAAAAGCCAAACCTTCCAGGCGGAGCCGGGGGATATTCAAAAATATTTTCCGCAGTCCCTTGACAAATGGGGCACAGAAGACTATACTTCTATTTGACAACAATAGTTGTCAAATAGACAATGTTCATTGTCATACGGAGGTGCCAAATGGTACTGCGAAACCGTCTGAAGGTGTACAGAGCCGCATTGGATATCAATCAGCAGGAGATGGGGCGCTTGTGCGGCGTATCCCGGCAAACCATCAGTCTGATTGAGCGGGGGGATTATTCCCCATCCATCACCCTGGCCCTGACGATTGCAAAGGTATGCGGCGTAACCGTGGAGGAAATTTTCTACTTACAGGAGGAACCCGAAAATGAAGGATGATGCAATCCGGAAAACCAACCGCAAGGCGCTGCCTGCGTTTTTGCTTGTTTTGGCCGGAAGCATGGCTATTGGCGGAGTGGCCGGTTATGGCGCTGCCAAGTACGGACTTGACACAATGGCAGGGACAATGAAAGCCGCAGGAGCTTTTTTCGGAACACATATCGCCCCGTGGCTGATGCTGGCGGTGGCAGTCCTTGTACCGGTGGTCTGCCTTCCCATTTATAAGCAGGCCAGGAAGCTGGCTGCTGCCTGGGACGGCGAAGAGGAGGAAGTCTCCGATGCCATCGACAGGAAGCTCTCCGTTATTATCTGGGTGTCCAGCGCTGCGTTGGTATTCTCCTATTTTCTCATTGCCGCATCCTATTCCGGGGGTTTTGCCGTATTTGACAGCAAACAGCAGGTTATCGTCTTGTTCATTGGCATTGCCGCCTTCTTCGGCATTATGGCGGAGGCTATCCTCATTCAGCAAAAATGTGTGGACACCGTCCGGCAGACCAATCCGGAAAAGAAGGCATCCGTCTATGATATGCAGTTTCAGAAGAAGTGGATGGACAGCTGCGATGAGGCCGAAAAAATCATGATTGGCAAGTGTGCCTACAAAGCCTACTCCGCCACAAACGTGGTCTGCACGGCACTGTCCGTCGTGCTGGCAATCTGCGCCCTTGTGCTGGACATTGGATTTTTACCCTCCTTTGCGGTTTGCGTGATTTGGCTTGTCAATCTGTCGGTGTACTGCAAGGAAGCCATGCGCTATTCAAAAGCCGGAACAAAAATCTCCTGAATATCCCTGGGAGGATATGCAAATGAACAGTCTTTACCTTATTTTGCTGGCACTGTTCCTCCTTGTAATCATCCCACAGATGACACAGCGGAGAAATCTGGCAGCAGTCAGGCATATTTTGAATCTGAAAAAACAGAACAAGGAGAATCCTGCCATGAAAGAGCTTGCAAAGCAGTTTATCGGAAAAGAGTGCATCATCTATACCATTACTTCCACCGGCGGCGACATACAGGGCATCATCAAGGAAGTGACCGACGGCGGTATGGTCATTGAGCGGAAGCCAAGTGGGCTTGAGATTATCAACCTGGATTTTGTCACCCGCATCCGGCAGTATCCGGTGAAGAAAAACGGAAAGAAAAAGGGCCTCGTATTGGACTGAACAGAGTGCCCGGCAAAATCCAAGTGTATTTTTTGCAGCTGCAACTGTCGGTTGACATATTGAATAGCCCAGGTTGGTGGTTCGCAACTTCGCCAAATGCTAAAATACAGGCACAACAAAGTCAACAGGAGGATACATATGATTTTTGCCGACAAGCTGATATTGCTGCGAAAAAAAGCAGGTTGGTCGCAAGAGGAACTGGCTGACCAAATGAATGTAACACGACAATCCGTCTCAAAATGGGAGGGCGCACAATCCATTCCAGACCTGGAAAAAATGATACGCCTTTCCGAACTATTTGGAGTAAGCACCGATTATTTGTTAAAGGACGAAATCGAAGAAGCTGAGCACATCACCCCATCCAATGATGCACCCTCGCTAAGGCGGGTATCTATGGAGGAAGCAAACGCTTTTCTTTCCGTGAAGCAAAGGACAGCGAAAACCATAGCCAGTGCCGCCTTTTTGTGTATCTTATCTCCAGTTGCCCTTTTGATATTGGGAGCAATCAGCGAGAGCACGGCAGGTGTCCTGGGCGAAGATATTGCCGGTGGAATCGGAATGATTGTTCTTATTGTTCTGATAGCAATCGCCGCCGCAATATTTATAGCAAGCGGCAGCAAAACCGCCCCCTTTGCATATTTGGAAAAAGAACAGTTTGAAACCCAGTATGGCGTCAGCGGAATGGTAAAAGAGCGCAAAGCGCAATACAAGGATTTGCACACGAAATATACGATTGCGGGAGCTGGTTTGTGCATCGCTGCCCTGATTCCCATATTTATGGGAGCAATCATTGACGCTGATAACGACCTGCTTCTAACAATTATGCTTTCGCTTTCCTTTTTCATTGCGGGCTTGGGCGTGATTTGCTTTATCCGGACGGGTATCATATGGGCAAGCTATGAAAAGCTGCTGCAAGAGGGCGAGTACTCTAAAGAAAGCAAGGGGGAATCGGCTTTTTCATCTGCCGTTTATAGGGCGTATTGGTTAATTGCAACGGCAGCTTATTTAAGCTACAGCCTGTCAACAAATCATTGGGGGCAGAGCTGGATAATATGGGTCGTCGCAGGAGTACTATTTCCTGCTGTCATTGCAATTACCAAGGCTATTGAGAAAAAATCAAAATAATATTTTGCAAAAATGCGTTTCACCGCTTGTGAGAACCCCATTCGCTGTTTGTGGGGAAGACAGATTCCGCAAAATGTGCTATCCTTTTCTGTGAGGTGAGTGGAATGGATGCGGTAAAGATTGGAAAATTTATCGCCGCTTTGCGGAAGGAGCAGATGCTGACCCAGGAGCAGCTGGGAGGAAAGCTGGGGGTGAGCAACAAAACCGTTTCCCGCTGGGAAAACGGCAACTATATGCCGGACGTTGAAATGCTGTCGCTGCTGTCAAAGCAATTCGGCGTCAGCATCAACGAGCTAATCAGCGGGGAGCGGCTTCCGGCGGAGGATTTCCGGGAGGCTGCGGACAGCAATCTTGTAACGGCGCTGAACAACAGCACCTTTACCCTGGACGAGAAGATAGCCTTCTTTAAGAAAAAGTGGCTCCGTGAGCACGTCGCCGCCATCGTCCTGTACGTTGGGGCGTGGCTGGGGCTTGTCGTCTGGATTGCGGTTAAAATACAGGGCAGCGATGCCTGTATGCTGGGCGCAGTCGGCGGTATGGCGGCAATCCTTTTCTATCTGGTGCTGTATAACCGCATGATGGCATACGTGGAGCGCCACGCATATCGGAGCGTACCGGGCCGGGAAGAAAAGGGGCAGCGGTAATTTGATAAGGCGGATGCCCGGAACCGGCAGGCCCCATGGCAGGGTCTGCCGGTTTTGTTTCTGTCTGCGCAAAAAAGTTTCTAAACTCTCTAATATCCTTATTGCGCCCGGCGTTTTCCCGTGCTATAGTATTGGTGTACATGCTAGGAGAGCAAAATCCGCACCGGCAAGGTTGGCTGCGCCATCGTCGAATTCAGGCAGGAGGAGGCGGCGGGCGTTCATGCCGGATTTTGCCGATATGGGAGCTCCCGTCATGCAGAGCTCCCCTGTTTCCTGCGGCGGAATGCCGATAGAATAAACCACTACATTTCACTTTAAGGAGGCCACGAAGATGAAGAGGAGTTTTGCC
>NZ_CAKQVD010000100.1 GCF_934277605.1 uncultured Anaerotignum sp. | reverse complement strand
TCTGCTCAGATTATAATTTGCTTCCTTGGCCTGCTTACGCAGCTTAGCAAGTTCAGCTTTCAGTTTTGCATTTTCTGACGCTAAATCCTCTGTAACTGTCTCTTCCTCTGCATCCCAATCGTCCCAATCATCCTGATCGGCGTATTTGCTGAAATCAAATCTTTGCCTGGACACTTCGCCAAGGACATTCATCATGGCACAAAGGGTACTGACCTGAGATGGTTTTAATCCTTTTGCACGGAGTTCTTTTTTCAGTCCATCAAACCGATTCATATCACGCGGCAAAACTGCCCCGGTATACTGGTAAACAAGCTGCGCAAGGCTGACATCATGCGGGTCGTCATCGTCCTCATACCATTCTCCCGCGTACTTTGTTTCATACCATTCCGGGTCGAAAGGTTTCGGCTCGATCCATTCATTGTCCTGAAACCAGATTCCATCATCCATTTCGCTGTAAAATTCCAGCCCCCACGGAAGCATGGCCGCTGCGCGGCAGACAACGGCAGTCATAAACGAATACGCCCACGCATAGTCGTCATCCTGATCCAAAAGATAGAGAATCGCAAAGCATATCTCGTATGGGTCGTCAATGCGGAAATTACAAAATGCTTCTGCAAAATCATCTCCCACACATTCTGCGATCTGCTTTTTCCCATGAACACCTGCCGAAAGACTCACAAAATGGAGGTTGTAGATTTTATGTTCAACTTTCTTACGCTTTTCTTCAAGCCCGTCCATCTGCCGGATCATCTGCTCTTCCTCCGACAACTGGCTGATCAGCGGTCTATCATCCATCAGCGCAAGATCTTTCAGTGCAGCAAAATCTGGCTTTTTCGGCTTTCGGTCCAGATACTCGCACATCTGATCTTCCAGCCGGTCCATCGCCTTGTCCAGCCGATTCAGCTCCTTGACCATCGGTGACAGGACGGCAAAATATAAATCAGCCCATTCCCAGAATTTTTGTTTCAGGTTTTCGACAGCCAATTCTATGCGATCTTGCGGAAGCAAGGCCATTATTTTATGAAATGCGTCCTCTGAATCGCGCTTATCAAAAATGCTTTCCGGCACCACATACTTGTTCTTATCTCTTCCGTACCGGGTCTGGATAACCAGCAGCATCTTCTTAAATACGGAGTGGTGGAATCTTGTGTCATAGACATCCACGCAATCAACGCCGCTGTAACTCTCCGGGAGAAGCTCTGACACTTCCAGAATGCTCTCTTTTTCCCACGCACGGTCAAGCATCCAGAGCGCCGCACCCAAACAGAGGGATGCATTCCGGTCAACGGCATCATAGGTCATAACCGGAAGAGAGGCAATATCTGCAAATTCTTTTTCCATTTCCAATTCCGGGTACTGCTTGCCATAGCGTTCTTTGAATTCCGGCAAAAGGTTCATAACGGCCTTGATCCATCGTTTGCAGTATACATCCGTCAAATCATACCGATTTACAAGATCACTTTTGTGTGTGCGCTGTACCTTGTAGGCCATATCTACGTTTTGCTGAAACACAGACTTCACCTTTGTAAGTTCCGGATTGACCGGAGCACGCTGCTTTTTTTCTTTGCCACTACGCTTCACCGTCCTTTAATTCCAATTATATCGACAAAAGACATTCATAGCAAGAATACTGCGATAATGAGTGCTTGATAAACAAAAAACAGTTACAAATCACTATTACATCCCCCTGTACTTTTCCGCAATCCGGATGTAAATATAGACAGCCGCCATGCAATGCGGTATACTCTAACCAAATCAAAGATTTCCAGGGAGGAAAATCATAGTGGAAGAAAACAACAAGGTCGTCATTGTTACCGGAGGAAGCTCCGGCATCGGCCGCTGCACGGCATCTGCTCTGAAAGAGAGTGGCTGCATCGTCTATGAGTTCAGCCGCAGGGATATCCCCATGGAGGGTGTCACACATCTGTCCGTTGATGTGACCGATGAAGATGCGGTCAACGCTGCTGTGCAACAGATCATCCAAAAGAAGACCAAAATTGATGCAGTAATCAACTGTGCGGGTTTTGGGATCTCCGGTGCGGTCGAGTTCACGTCCATGGAGCAAGCCAAAGCGCAGTTTGATGTAAATTTCTTCGGAACAGTCACTATAAATAAAGCAGTTCTCCCCTTCATGCACCGTCAGAGAAAGGGGCATATTGTGAACATCAGCTCCGTTGCTGCCGTAGCACATATTCCATTCCAGACCTTCTACTCTGCAAGCAAGGCTGCCGTTTCCTCTTACTCTTACGCTCTGGCAAATGAAGTCAAACCCTACGGCATCCATGTTACCGTTGTAGAATTGGGTGACATCTGCACCGGCTTCACAAAAGCACGCCAGAAAAGCATTCTCGGTGATGATGAATATGGCGGGCGCATCTCCCGGAGCGTCAGTCAGATGGAGCATGACGAGCAAAACGGCATGGACCCGGAACGCATTGGGCGGTACATCGCCGGTATTGTGGAGAAAAAGAAACCGGCAGTCGTTTATGTTGCCGGTACGCAGTATAAATTCCTAAGCCTCCTGTGTAAACTCCTGCCTGCCGCAGCACGCGGAAAGATCGTAGGGAAAATATACGGGTAACAGGCGCATCGCTCCGCAAAACTGCTATATAAACTAAAAAATCCGCCGAGGAGCCTTCCAAAACAGAAAGGTTCCTTGGCGGTATTCGTTTATCGGGTCTGCGTTTTTTCGGTGGGGTCTTTTTCCTCCGCAAAAAATCGTTTTACATTTTTTATGCCCGAACCAGTTCCTGTAGCTCATTCCGTGCGTTGCTGGTGCTCTTTCTTTTTTGCCCTCAAATAGTTTATAATCAAAACCATAAGCGTGTATCTGACACTAATTGAAAGTATTTGAGGTGAATGACATGACGATGCTACCCAATATTGAAGAAGCAATAGAAGATGCCCGGAATGGAAAGTTGAGTCCGTATTGGCAGAATAATATAAAAAGAACATGCCTGTGCAGGGAATTATCAGAACTGTGTGCAGGAATGGGGCGTTTTGCTTCTGGATGCGCTGGTACCTGAACGGATAAAGTATGCTTCTATGGTAGAAGCTGCTTCTCACCTCATGCAAGTTCTCAACGACCCGTAGCACATCACCGGGTGAAAAGCGTCCCGCCGGGACGCGCAACCTGCATTGAAAAATGCAGAACAAAGGGGTTTGGGGCATTCCCCAACAAGCATTTTGCAACGCAAAAATGGTCTTTGTATATACGAAGACACTGCTTATCCTTATAATTAAGCTGCTCTGTGTAGGCGTCTAGCTCCAATAACGCCATATAAAATAGCACCTCCTTTTAATTGAAAATCAATCAAATTATTTGAAAATGCTTCAATGCTTCCACAATCGCATCCTCTTTTTCCTTCGGACATTTGGGCTGCTTGGCATTTTCGGACTTGGCCTTATGGTGGTTTTCCCGTACCTCCAGACCGCACTTCTGCTTGACCTGCGAGATATACAGGGAAGATACCTTCAGCCCGGTCTGTTCCAACACACGGGCCTTGATTTCGGGATAGGTCGCACCTTTCTGCAATCCAGATGTATCCATGCCCTCCAAAGAGAACTCTACACGGACTTTTTTGGAGTCGATCTCGCCCTTGGAAAGTGCAACGACACATTCGATATGACTTCCATTGTCCAAACACAGATCAATATCGTTTTCAACGATGGGCAGTCGGAATTTGATGGATTTGAGCCACTGACCGTTGGGCTGACGCTCCGGGTAGATCTGGATTTCAGAGATCAGATGTTCCATCAGCTTTTTGCGTTCAAGGGGATCCATAACATTGTAGAGCTTTTCAAAGCAGATGAGAACCTTGTAAATGTTATCGCCCGTGATTTTATCCGCTTCGATCGCCTGCTTCTTTGCCCGGGCATCCATCAGGTTGTTTTCGGCTTCCTCGATTTTATCGTACATCCTGTAAAGCCGCTCGTCAAGGTCAGATTT
>NZ_CAKQVD010000099.1 GCF_934277605.1 uncultured Anaerotignum sp. | reverse complement strand
ATCAAGCGCAGCCTCAGCAAAACAAGATATTATCTGTATTTTTATGACGGCAGACGCAGCCGCATTGCCCGCAACGTGATTGAGGTGCAGGACGGCGGCGAGGAAAACGGCGTTTTCAGTGCGAATATGTATGCCTATCTGGAGGATTTAACGAATTATTATCAGTGTAAGGTGCTGTTCCATGGCACCATGCGCAAAGGGGATACCTTTGTGAACTTCAATTTTGAGAACCAGAATAATAAGGTAGAAAGAGCATTTTTGTATGCTGTCAATTCCTTCAGCAACGGCGGCAGGATGGAGGGGCTTTGCTGCTGCCTGTCCACACAGCCGATTTTGCCGGCGTGCTTTAAATTTCTGATGGTTTCCGAGGTTTTGGAGGAGACAGAGGAATTGAAGGAAAAGCTGAAGGTTTCCAAGGAGGATATCCGCCTGCTGAAAAAAATGAATATGTTTGTGGTGAGCGACCACGCATAAAAAATTGCCTCAAGTCCAAAGGATTTGAGGCTTTTTTCTGCCTAAAACTGCTCTGCCAGCGCCAATGTGAGCAGCAGACCTGCCATTTTCGCGGACCGAGGGGAAGGAAGCTCCTCTGCGGTGCCGCCCTCGGTGCTGCGTGCCGCAAGGAGTGTTCCTTCGGAGAAATCCGAAACACCCCGTTGGATATGCTGCAGGGTATGCAGGAACATCAGCCCCTTTGTCATGCGGTCAAGCTGCTGTTTGCCGCCCTCATCCACAAAGGCGGAAAGCGCCCGCAGCAATGTGACCTCCTTGGGCGGATGCTCCTTGGCGAAGGCTGTTTCGGCATTGGCGGCGGAACGAATCTTGAGCAGATATTCCTTTTCAATCGTATCCTGCAGGGCGGAAAGCATTTGAGAAAAATCCTTTTCCAAGCCATCTGTTTTTTGCAGGGTTTTTGCAAGGGTATAGACCGTGTTTTCGGACATAAGAGAACCACCTTTCTGTTTAAAATGTACGGCAGACCTCCGCTGTCAGCAGACCGCCGAAGGCTTTGGCTTTTTGCAGCAGCAGCTTTTTGATTTCTGCGGGGCGGGCGTGTGGGTTTTGGGCAAGCAGGCGAGCCGCCGCACCACTGATGAGCGGGGTTGCCATGGAGGCACCGCTCATGGTGATATAGTTTTTGGCTACGATATTTTTGCGGCTGCGGTTGGGGAGGGAAAAATCGAAATCGGGCGAAAGCACCGAAACAATATCATCCCCCGGCGCCCAAAGATCCGGCAGAGCTTCCTGCTCCCTTGAAAAAAGCGGAAAGGCGGGCGTGAGAAAATATCCCCTATCCTCCCATGCGCCGACGGAAATGACACCACTGCTGATGGCGGGAGGCGGACGATAGCCGTTGCGTCCATCGGGGTTGCCTGCCGCCGCCACAACCACAATGCCCATCCGCCAAAGCCGTTCAACTGCCTCCTGCAAGGGCAGGTTGACCTTTCTGTCATTGGTGCCGATGGAAAGATTGACTACTTTAATATTATATTTGCGTGCATTGTCCATTATCCATCGCAGGCCCAAAACGGCGTGGGCGGAGGTTCCCTGTCCATAGCGGTCAAGAATCTTCACGGAGACAATGCCTGCCTCACAGGCGATGCCCTGATACAGACCGCCGGAGCGATAGCCGTTGCCGCAGGCGATTCCCGTGACATGAGTGACGGGTGCGTTTTTCTTTTTTATTGCATTTGAAGGACTTTTGTTATACAATAAGGATAAATGAAACGAAAAAAGGGGGTCAAAATTGTGCAGGCTTTATCAGAAAAAGGCACCGCATTATTGGCAAAATTCAAAAAGTTCCAGAAATTAAGCTTGGTTCTTTATGCTCTGGCAGCAATGGCATTTGTATTTGCCGGAAATATTCCGTTGATGATTCTCATTGTGGCGCTGGATATTTTCTTGGAAATAAAGTTGTATAGATGCCCTCATTGCGGAAAGGGTTTGGATTGTCGCCGCAGGGTAAACGAGGATACGGTTTGCCCGAAGTGCCAAAAATATATTTTCAGAGGACTGTAAAGGCCTTGCGGCCGAGCGGTCTATGATGGAAGCAGAAGGATGGAAAGCCCGAAAAGAAGGGTTTTCCATTTTTTTAATATGCAGGGTTTTAGGGCTTTTCTTGCGCCGGATGCCGTATATTTTTTCTAAGAGAGAAAAAAGGAGCGGCGGACATGAAAAAGGAAACAGCGGCAATTTATTGCAGGCTTTCTGTGGAGGACAAGGAGAAGGAGGGCGTGGAAAGCGAAAGCATCCAAAACCAGCGTGCGCTTTTGCTGGAATATGCACAAAGGCGGGGCTGGGCGGTTTATGACATTTATGCGGATGAGGATTATTCCGGCTTGCGAGAGGACAGACCGGCGTTTCAAAGGCTTTTGGCAGATGCCGAGCAAAAAAGGTTTTCGATTATTTTATGCAAAACGCAATCCCGCTTTACACGCAACGCAGGGACTGCGGAAAAATATCTGCACAGCCTGTTTCCCCTGTGGCAGATTCGCTTTGTGACGGTGGTGGATGGGGTGGATACGGCCTCCCATGCCAACAAGAAGGCCCGTCAAATCAACAGCTTGGTCAATGAGTGGTATTCCGAGGAGCTTTCGGAAAACATCCGTGCCGTTTTTCGCAGGAAGATGGAGGCAGGGCAGTTTTTAGGGAATTATGCGCCCTATGGCTATCGCAAGGATGTGCATTGCAGGCACCGCTTGGTGCGGGATGCGCAAACGGCTCCCGTGGTGGAAAAAATCTATGACTTGTACTTATCCGGTCTTTCCTGTAAAATGATTGGAGAGTGGCTGACGGCGCAGGGGATTCCCACGCCCTCCATGGTGAAGCGGGCGAGAGGGGAGGACCTGGGCAGAAGGCACACGGCGGTCTGGTCGAAGGGCACAATCCGAAAAATTCTGCAAAACCCTGTTTATCTGGGACACATGGTGCAGGGGAAAGAGAAAAAAATCAGTTTTAAGGAAAAAAAGACCAGAGAGGTGCCGAAAAAGGAATGGATTGTGGTGGAGCATACCCACGAGGCAATCATCAAGGAAGAAATTTTCGGGGAAGTCAAAAAAAGAATGGCAGAGCGAGGACGCTCCCCAAGGATTCCAAAGGAGGAACTGACATGAAAAAAATTTTTTTAGCAATGCTGTTGGCGGTTGTGATGGTTTGCGGCGGCTGTGGCAAGGATGACAATGCAGGGCAGACGGCTGAGACGATTGAGGCGGAGGCAGGCGCACTGCAGAAGGATTTGCAGGGCTATGCGGCGGATTTGACGGCTGAGGATGCCGTAGAGGCGGGAATGTATACCATCAAGGATGGCGCTGTTGTCGGCGGACAGGAGGAATGGGATGCGTTTGCCGCAGGGAAAACCGATGCGATTATTGTTTGCCAGTTTTCCAAAAACGGCGGTGCGATGCTGGATTCTGTGAAGCGGCTGGCAGGCGGCGGCTATCTGGTTGTGACGGATGTGACAAGAGACGGCTACGAATATAAGGAAAAAGAGGACTATACAGACAAGGTTTACGAATGTATGACAATTTTGGATGACTTCACACTGGAGGAGGGCAGTGCGGCGCACACCGTTTGCGTGCTTTCCAATGAAAAGGACATGAACGCCGATACCTTCCGTACCTATTGGAATGAAATGACCATGGACGCACACCAGGTTTATCCGCTGTTCATACTGTAAATTGTTAATAGCGGAGAAAACCATAGAAAACAAAGAAACACCCTGTTTTCATCACTTGTGAATGGAAACAGGGTGTTTTTTTGTTTTTCGTAGGCTTGCGGAGCAAGCACATGAATCAGGCAAAGCCTGATGAATGATGGTTTTCAACAGGATGTTTTTTGATTTTCGTAGGCTTGCGGAGCAAGCACATGAATCAGGCGAAGCCTGATGAATGATGGTTTTCAACAGGGTGTTTCTTTGATTTTCGTAGGCTTGCGGAGCAAGCACATGAATCAGGCAAAGCCTGATGAATGATGGTTTTCAACAGGATGTTTTTTG
>NZ_CAKQVD010000098.1 GCF_934277605.1 uncultured Anaerotignum sp. | reverse complement strand
TAATCAATGCCCAGCTCCGCAAAGACCTCCTTCACCTCATCAAACATTTCCAGATTGATCAGCGCATTGCCGAAGAAACGCCCCATCAAAAATTCCATGGAAAGATAATAAACGACCTTTGCATCCTGCTCCGAATATTCATCATGGGTTTTCATCCATTTATCCGTAATCACATCCCGAACCGCAAACACCGCCGCCTGATACAGCTCCTCCGGCGTCGCATTTTCCAAGGTCTTTCGGTACAGCGTTTTCACGTTTTCCCGAATGAGCTTTTTTAATTCATTCTTTTCGATTCGTTCCATCACAACCACCTCAAGTTATTCTCTATTGATAGCAAAAAGCTTGCCCTCTCTCCTATTTTTCATGGTTTTTATCATACCAAAAAAAGAATGGCTTGACAACTTTCCTATCACAGCGGCGAGGAGTCCGCCGCAATCAAAGCGCAAGCACAATGCCCACAGCCGCACTCAGCACGATATAAAAAATAGGATGCTTTTTCCATTTATTTGTTGCATAAAGCAGTGCCGCAAAAAGAACACACTCCTCTATGCCGATTTGACTGCCCAAGTTGGAAAGCGTCAGCTCAGAAAGGGTTGCCGAATGGAACAGCGCCCCTACCAATACGCCAAAGCCTGCCGCCGCAATCAGCCCCATCACCGCAGGGCGTAAGCCGTAAAACGCATACTCTACATATTTATTGCTGCGAAACCGCTCCAGTACCTTAGAAATCAAAATAATGATGATAACCGAGGGCAGAACCAGCCCAAAGGTTGCCGCCAGGCTTCCGATGACACCGCTGTGCTGAAAGCCCGTATAGGTCGCCATATTGATGCCCAATGGCCCCGGTGTCGATTCCGAAACAGCAATCATATCGGGGATTTGGCTTGCGGAAAACCAAGGGTATTTATCTGCCAGACGATACAAAAAGGGCAAGGTTGCCAATCCGCCGCCGACAGAAAACAGCCCAATCTTGAAAAATTCAAAAATCAGAATCAAAAGGCTCGTCATTTCCCCTTCGCCTCCCTTCCGCAAGAAACGGCAATGCCGAGAACCGCCGCCGCCAAAACAATCCAAACGGGAGAAATATCCACCCAAACGGAAATCAGGAAGGAAACAGCCGCAATCAACACACAAAGCCGATCCACAATGGATTTTTTCCGCAGCCCCATCACAGCATTGAGAATCAAAACGCTGACCACAACCCGAATCCCCGCAAATGCGTGCTGCACCACAGGCATCTGTGCAAAGTTTTGCAAAACCGCCGCAATCAGCATCACAATGCAAAGGGAGGGGAACACACTCCCGACGGTTGCCGCAATCGCCCCTGCCACACCCTTTTGCTTATAGCCGATAAAGGTTGCCGTATTGATGAAAATAACACCCGGCGTACATTGCCCGATTGCAAAATAATCCAGCATTTCATCCTCGGTTGCCCATTGGTGCTTTTCCACAACCTCCTTCTGCAGCATCGGCAGCATGGCATAGCCGCCGCCAAAGGTGAAGCCGCCAATGCGAGCAAAGGCAGAAAATAATTCCCATAATTCTTTCATCGCTATCCTTCTTTCCGAAACACCCTTCCGTCAGACCTCCTGCATTTTCGCCATTTGCTCTGTTGTCGCAAGGGTATCCATGATTTCATTCAAATCGCCATCCATGATGGCATCAATTTTATGCAGTGTCAGCCCGATACGGTGGTCTGTCACTCTGCCCTGCGGGAAGTTATAGGTGCGGATACGCTCACTTCTGTCCCCCGTGCCGACCTGCGAGCGTCTGTCGGCGGAAATGGCCGCATCATGCGCCCGCCGCTCCCGTTCATACACACGGGCATACAGCACCTTTAACGCCTGCTCCTTATTCTTAAGCTGAGATTTTTCATTCTGGCAGGAAACCACAATCCCTGTGGGGATATGCGTCATTCGCACCGCAGAATCGGTTGTGTTGACGCACTGGCCGCCATTGCCCGAGGCACGAAACACATCCACACGCACATCGTTCATATCAATATGCACATCGACCTCCTCCGCCTCCGGCAGAACTGCCACCGTCACGGTTGAGGTATGCACCCTGCCGCCGCTTTCCGTCACAGGCACACGCTGCACCCGATGCACGCCGCTTTCGTATTTCAGGCGGGAATAGGCACCCTCTCCCTTTATCATAAAGGAAATTTCCTTGA
Organism: uncultured Anaerotignum sp.; assembly: GCF_934277605.1. Lineage (GTDB taxonomy): Bacteria > Bacillota > Clostridia > Lachnospirales > Anaerotignaceae > Anaerotignum_A. The sequence continues at coordinate 1,983 of NZ_CAKQVD010000098.1, read as the reverse complement.
AGCCGCCCAAGTCGCTCTCGCTTGTGTTCATAACCTCTATTTTCCATTTTCTCCGCTCTGCATAACGGGCATACATGCGGAATAAATCTCCCGCAAACAGTGCCGCCTCATCGCCGCCTGCGCCGCCACGGATTTCCATGATTACATTCTTCTCATCATTGGGATCCTTCGGAATCAAAAGCAGTGTCAGTTCCTGCTTGAGCCGCTCCGCCTTCTCCTTGTTTTCCGCAAGCTCCTCCTTCACAAGCTCCCGAAATTCCTCCTCCAGCCTTTCGCCGAGCATGGCAAGGCTTTCAGCAATGCCCTCCTTCGCCTGCTTAAATTCCCGATATTTTTCCACAATGGGCGTCATATCGCTGTATTCCTTCATCCGCTTTCGCCATTCGCCTTGGTTTGCGATAATATCGGGGTCATTGATTTGCTCCGCCAACTCCTCGTATTTGATTTCGATTTCTGCCAAACGGTCTAACATTTTCATGCCCCCTCCTTTTTTCCTGTGTATCTTCCAAAGGCAACCCGGTCTAAGCCTGCCAAATCCTGCTTAATGCCGATTTCCGTATAGCCAAGGTCTGCCAAAAGCGTGCGCAGGGCTTCGCCTTGGTCATAGCCAATCTCAAAAAAGAGCCATCCGCCCTCCTTCAGCCATGCTCTGCCCTCTGCCACAATCGCGCGGTAAAAATCCAAGCCATCCGCACCGCCGTCCAGTGCGGAAAGCGGCTCAAAATCCTTAACCTCCGTCATCAGCTCCGCAATATCCGCCTTGGGAATATAGGGCGGGTTGGAAACAATCGCATCCAGCCTTCCTCTCCACTCCGCAGGCACATTTTGAAATAAATCACTCTCGTAAAACGAAACATCCGCATGGTTTTCCGCCGCATTTTTCATGGCATAGCCCAAGGCCTTCAGGCTGATGTCCACCGCCATGATTTTCTCAAAGCTGCCGTAATGGGAAAGGCTGATAGGAATACAGCCGCTCCCCGTCCCGATATCCAAAATCGAGGCAAGCGGCTCTGCCTGCTGTGTCTCCAAAATGGTTTCCACCAAAATCTCCGTATCCCCTCTGGGAATCAAAACACCCTCCCCCACAAAAAAGGGAAGCCCCATAAATTCCCATCTGCCGAGGATATATTGCGTCGGTCGTCCGCTCTCCCTCTCGGAAAGAAAGCCCTCATAACGCTCCGCCGCCTCCGGCGAAAGCAGTGCATCCCCACGCAAAAATAAAGCCGTTCGGTTCAGGCCGGCGGCCTTTTCCAGCAGCAGCTCCGCCTCAAAGGCATACGCCTCCTTGCCTGCCCTCTGCAAACGCCGCTTTCCCTCTCGCAATGCCTCTGCAATCGTTTTATTCCGCAGGCTCATCTTCCAGAACCCCTTTCATTGCCGCAATGGCACATGCAATCTGCTTATCATCCGGCTCTGCCGTTGTCAGCTTTTGCAGACAAAGCCCCGGCGCACTGACCACCTTCACAAAGCCGCTTTCCGAATTGCCTGCCCAACGGATCACCTCATAGGAAATGCCCGCAATAAAAGGCACCAGACAAATTCTTGTAATCAGCCGCAGCCAAAACACATCTGTGCGAACAAAGAAAAACACCACCATGGAAATCAGCATAACAAACAGCAGAAAGCTTGTCCCGCAGCGCTTATGCAGTCTTGTGCAGGGCCGCACGTTTTCCACCGTCAGCTCCTTGCCGCTTTCAAAGCAGGCAATCGTTTTATGCTCCGCACCATGATATTGAAACACACGCTTAATCTCCTTCATGCGAGAAATCAGCCAAAGATAGCCCAAGAAAATCGCAATGCGAATCAGTCCTTCAATAATTCCGAGCGCCCAAGTCGGCACAATCGTCTTAAAAAAATTCCCGATGGCAACGGGCAGCACAAAAAACAGCCCCATGCCCAGAACCAAGGAAATGAATACGCTGAAATAAATCAAAATATCGTTGACCTTATCCCCCAGCTTATCCGTCAGCCATTGCTCAAAGG
>NZ_CAKQVD010000097.1 GCF_934277605.1 uncultured Anaerotignum sp. | reverse complement strand
GTAAATAACGGTATTGTTTTGGTTGACTATACGAATCAGCTGATGGAGCGCGGCATGAACTGCTATGATGCGCTGACCACTGCGGGCCCTCGCCGTTTGCGCCCCATTTTGATGACAACGCTGACCACTGTTTTGGGCATGGTGCCGATGGCGCTGGCAACGAGTGAAGGCTCTGAAATGATGCAGGCCTTGGCGATTGCGGTTATCTTCGGGCTGACCTTATCCACAGTGATTACACTGCTGTTTATCCCTGTTTTATATATGTGGATGAACGAAAGAAAGAGAAAATCCAATGCCAAGAAAACAGCAAGGCTGATTGCGAAAAATGCAAAACGCCATGCGGAAGAGCTGGCAAGGGAAAGAGCGGGTGCAGCCGGAAAGCAGGCATAAGACACTCATACCATGCCTTGCGGAAGAAAATATCTGCTTCGCAGCTGCTCTCTTTCCCTGCAAACATGGTATAATAAAGCCGTCGGGGAAATTGCTCCGGCGGCTTTTTTACAGAAAAAACGAATTTTGACATAAAAAAGGAGGAGAGCTTATGAAAATCGGCTTAGTTTTGGAGGGGGGCGCAAACCGTGGCGTATTTACCTCCGGTGTTTTGGATTTTTTTATGGAAAAAGGGCTGACGTTTCAATATGCCATCGGTACCTCCGCAGGTGCGGGCAATGCCATGAATTTTATTTCGGGGCAGCATGGGCGTTCCAGAGATACCACCATTACAAAGGATAAGCGATATGCCTATTTCGGTGTGAAAAATATTTTGAAAACAGGGCATTTGTTTGATATGGAAAATATTTTTTGGAAGGTGCCGACGGAATATAACCTATTTGATTTTGATGCGTATTTTGCAAACCCCATGGAGAGAGAATACACCGTTACCAACTGCTTGACGGGGGAGGCGGAATATTTGACGGACTGCGGCACAGACCGCCGCCATTTGATGCGTGTGGGCATGGCCTCCTCTGCCTTGCCCGGTGCAACGCCTCCCGTTCTGCTCAACGGGGTTCCCTATGCAGACGGCGGTGTGGCGGATTCCATTTCCGTTCGGCGTGCCTTTGCACAGGGGTGCGACAGGGTGGTTGTGGTGGAAACCAGAAGGAAGGAATTTCGGATGTCGCTTTCCAAGGGGAGTAAATTTCTGGCAAGGAGAAACGAGAAGAAATATCCTGCCCTTTCGGCAGCCATGCGCCGCCGCCCTGCCATGTATAACGAAACACTGGCGTTCATTCGCAGGATGGAGGCAGAGGGGAAGGTCTTTTCCATCCGCCCCACAGAGCCTGAGGTGAAGCGCTTGGAGCGGGATTATCAAAGGCTCAGCCAATTTTACCGCCATGGCTATGCACAGGCGGAGCGAGCCTATCCCGCCCTGCAGGCATTTTTAGAGGAATAAAGGAGAAGCAAAATGGAGAGAATTGATAAAATCATTGCATCGCAGGGGCTTTATTCCCGCAGTGATGTGAAAGCACTGGTGAAGCACAAACGGGTTGCCATAGACGGTGTGACGGTGGCCTCTGCCTCTGCAAAGGCGGATGCGGAAAAAAGCGTGATTACGATTGACGGCAAGCCGCTGACGGTTAAAAGGCAGGTGTATCTGATGCTGCACAAGCCGCAGGGCTTTGTTTCCGCAACGGAGGATAAAACACAGAGAACCGTTTTGGAATTGGTGCCGCATGAATATCGGGGCAGAGAGATTTTTCCGGCAGGCCGATTGGATAAGGACACCACAGGGCTGATGATTTTGACGGATGACGGCGTTTTGGCGCACAATATTCTTTCTCCGAGAAAGCATATACAGAAGGTTTATCGGGTGGAGCTGGATATTCCCGTAACGAAGGAAATGCAGGAGGGCTTTGCGGCAGGCGTGGAGCTGAAGGATGGGCCTTGCAGGGCTGCGGGGCTGACCGTTTTGGGAGAGAAAACCGCAGAGGTTACCTTGCGGGAGGGGCGGTATCATCAGATTAAGCGGATGTTTGGCTGCTTTGGGGCAAAGGTGGTTGCCCTGCACCGCTTGGCAATGGGAGATTTATATTTGCCTGCGGACTTGCCGGAGGGCGAATGTCGGGAGCTGACTGCCGAGGAGCTGCAAAGACTGCAAATGCAAAAATAGTCGGGATTGCTTTTGTTTTTTTGGAATAAAAACCCTCTTTTTCGCCTATATTAAAAGGGAAAAGGGGGTTTTTCCATGAAAAAGGAACGGCTGAGGCTGGAGGGAGAGGAGATTCTTTCTGCACTGCGGCGGATTCAGATGCAGTTGGAATGTGCCCAAAGCGCCTTCAAGGATGTGACCGATGAAGCCCTCATCGACAGCTATATTTATGAAATCATTGCGTTACAGAAAAAATACGAATATTTTTTCAAGGCAGCGAAGGAGATGGGATTGACCAACGGGCTGCAAAAAAGCGTGATTTGAGGTGCGGATACAAAGAAAAGGGGGAGAAGAATGGGGGAGGCTGTGATGGCTTGTGCGATTTTTATTTGTCTGCTTGCTTTGGCACTGCTTGCCTTGGCAAAGCCCCTGCGAGTGCTGTTTCAATGGGGGATTTCCGCTGCTGTAGGCGGTGTTTTGCTGCTTTTGGGCAAAAGCCTTGGAGCCGCAGTGGGAATCAATGCCGCAACACTGGCGGTTTCTGCCGTTTTGGGACTGCCGGGGGTGGCAGGTATTTTTTTGCTGAGCCTTTTGCTGTGAAGGCGGCAGACAGGGGGGCTGTTGAAAATGTGGATAACTTTGTGGATAACTGTAAAAGCATTGTGAGTAAAAAGGATTTTTATGTGGAAAAGACCTGTCGAAAGACGGGTTTTTTTATTTTCTGCTTTGTTTGCAAATTTTTTTCATCAATGCAGGGATATCTTATGGTATCATAAAGAAAACGAAAAAAAGGAGGAAGCACTCCGTGGAATTTTGGTATCATCTGCAAATGCAGCTTACGCAGAAGGGCTTTCGCAGAGTCACGAATAAAGAAAACTGGTATTGGCAGGCGGAAAATCCCGTTTTATATTTGATTTGCCTGCTGGATGGTGCAAGGGAGGACTGGCGGGAGGAGAACATGACCTTTGCCGATTTTGCAAAAAAGATGGAGAATCAGATGGAGGAGCTGCACTGCACCCGTGTGGTTGCCTTGAGCGTGCTTGTGGATCACCAAGAACGCACATGGCCTGTGGATTCTGTGGAAACGGATTTTCAGCATTATGATGAGCGGCTCTACCGTGTGTTTTGGCAGTTTTCGCCCGAAACACGCAGACTGACCGCAGGCGTGGGGCAGCCCAGCCGCCTGATGGGGATTGAGCGGCTGCTGCAGGCGGCGGCAGAGGGCAAGGAGCCGGAGGTTTTGGTTTTGCGGGACACAAGGGAGCAGAGGACGCCCGTTGCGACTGCCTTGATTTTTGTGATTTGTGCGGCGCTTTTGGCGTGGTGTATGCTTTCGGGGCAGGGAAATGAAATCCTTTCCGCCTACGGCTTGAGCAAGGCGGGGATTCTTTCGGGACAATATTACCGTTTCTTTACCTGTATGTTTTTGCACGCAGGATTGCTGCACCTGGCATCGAACAGCATTTATTTATATTATTTCGGTGTGCGGGCGGAGCGACTGCTGGGGACAGGGCGGTTTTTGGTGCTATATCTCGTTTCGGGGCTCTGCGGCGGCGTGTTCAGTGTTTTGTTCAGCGGCAGCATGGGCGTTTCGATTGGTGCATCGGGGGCGATTTACGGTCTGCTGGGGGCAATGCTTCTGCTGACAAAAAAGCGTGGCGCACGTTATACAGGCATGAATTATTCCACCATGCTCCTTTTGGCTGCCTCTGCCATCGGGATTGGCTTTTTGCAGGAGGGCGTGGATAATTTTGCACACATTGGCGGTTTTTTGGGCGGCATTGCCGTGTTTTCCTTGCTTCTGCGAAAAAAATGAGCAAAGCTGTGGACAAGCTATGGATAACCTGTGGAGTTATCCCCAAAAAAGCTGTGGATAAGGGGGTATTTATCCCCAAAGAAATTATGCAATACAAGATGAATATTATGATTTGCCGTAAAATCAAGGAATTTTCGGTCAGTTTTGCGAGAAAAAGAAAAAACAGACACTATATCTTGGGTTTACAGAATTAGTTATCCCCAAAATTATTGTGGATAACCCCTACATCCTGTGGATAACCCATCTGAACTGTGGAAAAAAGGAGAAATTTTATGAAC
>NZ_CAKQVD010000096.1 GCF_934277605.1 uncultured Anaerotignum sp. | reverse complement strand
GAGGATATTGAAGTACGGGTAAAAGGAAAAATTGTACTCGGCAGGCTGCTTTGGGCAGTGCTTGCCTTTGGGCTGACAAAGCCTGTCAAAAGGGCAATCCGAAAGGAAATCAGATATTTCAAAGGAAAAAATAACGCAGCGGATGCGAAAGGAGAAACGGCATGAGCAAGGATTTTAACGAGGCAGTAGATGTATTATTCCATAAGGTAGATGATTTGGTATCCACAAAAACAGTTGTGGGAGATGCCATTGTGCTTGGAGATGTGACCTTATTGCCCTTGATTGATGTGGCAGTGGGGGCAGGCGTCGGCGCAAAGGAAAGCACCAATGCGGCAGGCGGCATGGGGGCAAGAATTACACCCTCTGCCATTTTGATGATTCGCCCGGAGGGTGTGCAGTTAATCAATGTGAAGAATCAGGATGCCCTCTCGAAGCTGGTGGATTTGGCACCCGGCGTGGTAAACAAGCTGAATTTCGGCAGCATTTTCAGCGGCAGAAACAAAAAGGACACAACAAAGGAAGAAGTGAAATTTGAGGAGGAAACCATTATAGAGGAATGATTTGCCGAAGGGAGAGAATCCTGGGATGAAGGTTTTGATTGAATTATACGATAAGGATACGCTGAAAAATATCGTGGCACCGCTGACACTGCGGCCTGATAAGGTGGTGTATTTATATGATAAGGAAATGGATGACCGAGATGCGTTTCGTTCCTTGGTTACCTGCTTTCAAAAGAGCATGCCGCATATCATTGTGGAGGATGTTCCTGTGGACATCAGCTCTGTGAAGAAGATACGGGCGGCGGTTTGCCGTGTGGCAGAGAGATATGAGGCGGACAACTGTATGCTGGAGCTGACGGGCGGCAGCGAGCTGATGATGGTGGCAGGCTATCAGGCGGGCGTTGAGATGGGGATTCGCATGATACATACCGATTTGGTGAAGGGCTGCATTACGGATGTTGAAACGGACGAGATTTTGACACAGACAGTCATGCTGACCTTGGAGAACTTCATTGATGCCAAGGGTGCTTGCTTTATGGGGGAATCCCATCATCCGCCGAGGGCGGAGCGGTATTTCGCCATTGAGGAGACGGCAAGGTTTTTGTTTCGGCATTTGAAGGATTGGAAAATCACTTGCAGTTGGCTGCAAACCGTGGTGGCAAGGGGGCTTTCCCATGATTTATGGCTGGAAAGCCGCAGAGAGATTCGCACCAAAAGCGGCAAGCCCATTTCCCCAAGGGATGAAATCCTGCTGGAATTTGAAAGAAACGGCTTTATCAAGGAGCTGGAGCTGGAGAAAAACGTGGTTCGGCTTCGGTTTTCCTCTTTGCAGGAGAAGCAATACTGTATCAGCTATGGTGTGTGGCTGGAGCTGTATGTCTATGTGGCGGCGGCAAGAAGCGGCGCCTTTGAGGATGTAAAGCTTGGGACGATGATTGATTGGAATGTTTATGACGGGCTGAAAATCGGCGGCAATGAAATTGATGTGATGCTGATGGAGGATTCTCTGCCGGTGTTTATTTCCTGCAAGCTGCGGGATGCGGATACGGCGGCACTGAATGAGCTTTTGATTGCCAAAAAGCGTTTGGGCGGTTGGTTTTCCAAGGGCATTATTGTGACCTTCAGCAAGGAAAAGCAGGAGGGAACGGGTACATATCAGCGGTGCAAGATGCTGGGACTGGAAATGCTGGATGAGCGGGATATTCTTGCGGAGGATTTTCAGGAAAGACTGGTGCGTATTATTCGGGAGCATGATTTGGTGAGCCTGAAGTGGAAAAAGGTGTAAAGGCCCTTCGCTTTATGATTGGAAGGAATTGCGGGCGGAGGAAGGGAAGGAGGCGGATGCCTTGGCGAAAAAGAATACCAGAAACACCAAGAGCCGTATCGTTTCGGCGGCGTGGAAGCTGTTTTACGAGAATGGCTATGATGACACAACGGTGGAGGAAATTGTGGAGGAATCCGGCACCTCGAAGGGCTCCTTCTATCATTATTTCAGCGGAAAGGATGCCCTGTTAAGCTCGCTTTCCGATTTGTTTGACGACAAATATCAGGAATTGATTTCTACATTGAATCCCGAAATGGACAGCTTTGAGCAGCTGATGTATTTGAATCGGGAGATGTTTTTGATGATTGATGACAGCATTTCTCTTGACCTGACGGCACGGCTTTATGCCTCGCAGCTGATTACAACGGGGGAAAAGCACCTGCTTGACCACAACCGCATTTATTACAAGCTGCTGCGGCAGATTGTGACGGAGGGGCAGAAAAAGGGAGAGCTGAGAGAGGATGTTTCCGTGAACGAAATCGTAAAGGCATATGCCCTTTGTGAGCGGGCGCTGATTTATGACTGGTGTATCAGCAACGGGGATTATTCTCTCTGCCAATATGCAAAAAGCATGATGCCTGTTTTTTTGGGCAGTTTTCGGGCGAAAAGGACGGAAAACGAGAAATAATCCGAAAGAATTTTTTTTGAACAGAATTAAGTTCTGGAAATCGTATAGTCAGAAAAGATTGAAATTGCAGTCTTTCTGGCTATTTTTTGTTTTTGTGTTCTATTTTTTATTCGGACTTTATTCTGTATTTTGTTCTATTGAAAAATATGATAGAATAGCCGCAATGGCAAGAGAAACAAGAATGAAAAAAAGGAAGGGTAAGAGTTATGTTATCAGCAAAGGTTTTGATTATGCTCACCATTTTGGTATATCTGGGCGGCATGATTATCATTGGGATTTATTGTTCCAAGAAAAATGAAAATGTAGGCGATTTCTATTTGGGCGGCAGAAAGCTTGGCCCTTTTGTTACGGCAATGTCCGCAGAGGCTTCGGACATGAGCAGCTATCTTTTGATGGGGCTGCCCGGCCTGGCGTATTTGAGCGGTGTTGCGGATGTTGGCTGGACGGCCATCGGGCTTGCCATCGGCACATATTTGAACTGGCTGGTGGTTGCAAAGAAAATCCGTATTTATACACATAAGCTGGATGCAATTACTATCCCTGATTTCTTCTCCCGTCGTTACCATGACGAGAAGAATATTCTGATGTGCATTGCGGCTGTGGTTATCATCGTGTTCTTTATTCCCTATACGGCGAGCGGCTTCGCTGCCTGCGGCAAGCTGTTCAGCACATTGTTTGGCGTGGATTATATTCCCGCAATGATTATCAGTGCGATTGTTATTGTGCTTTATACGGCAATGGGCGGCTTTTTGGCTGCCAGCACCACTGACCTGATTCAAGGGATTGTGATGAGCATTGCACTGCTGATTATTGTATTCTTCGGGATTCGGATTGCGGGCGGCATGGATGCTGTGATGGAGAACGCAAGAAGCATGACAGGCTATCTGAGCCTTACCATGACACATGACCCTGTCAGCAAGACAGCTTCTCCCTACGGCTTCCTGACAATCTGCTCCACATTGGCGTGGGCATTGGGCTACTTCGGTATGCCGCATATCCTGCTGCGCTTTATGGCGATTGAGGACCATAATAAGCTGAAGCTTTCCAGAAGAATTGCGGTGATTTGGGTAGTGATTGCGATGGGTGTTGCCATTTTGATCGGTATTATCGGCAATGCCATGACAAAGGTGGGCGCAGTGCCTCTGCTTGAGGGCAGTGCCTCCGAAACCATTATCGTATGTATTTCCGATTTGCTGAGCAAGCATGGGGTTTTGGCGGCAATCGTTGCAGGTGTGGTGCTTTCCGGTATTCTGGCGGCAACCATGTCTACAGCGGATTCTCAGCTTTTGGCTGCATCCTCCAGTATTTCTCATAACCTGCTGGGCGGCTTCTTCCGTGTGAACATCTCCGAAAAGGCGGCGATGCAGGCGGCAAGAGTTTCTGTTTTGGCAATTTCCGTTGTTGCGGCATTTATCGCAAGAGATCCCAACAGCTCCGTTTTCGGCATTGTATCCTTTGCGTGGGCAGGCTTCGGTGCGGCATTCGGCCCCGTTGTGCTGACCGCACTGTTCTGGAGACGCTCCAACAGACAGGGCGCACTGGCAGGGATGCTTGTCGGCGGCGTGATGGTATTCGTTTGGAAATATCTGATTCGTCCGATGGGCGGTATCTGGGGCATTTATGAGCTGCTGCCCGCATTCCTGCTGGCACTGGCGGCAATCATTATTGTCAGCCTTGCAACCAAGGCACCCGAACAGGCTGTTCTGGAAGAATATGACGCAGTGACAAAGGAACTGAAAAACGAAAAATAAGCAAGAAAGAGCAATCCCCTATGTTGCGGCATAGGGGATTCAGACTGTGAAAAAGTAATTTTGAAGCAGCGGAAGGGTTTGGGAAACAAATCCGTTTCCCAAATGGAATCCGCAGTCGGA
>NZ_CAKQVD010000095.1 GCF_934277605.1 uncultured Anaerotignum sp. | reverse complement strand
AAGAAAGACTAACTATTAAAAGTCAAGTCAAAAAATGAATTTTTATGAATGAATTGCAAAAATGCAATTCAGATATATTTGTACCTTGAAAACTGCATGACAAAAAGAGTGTCACTGTTGGCACTCAAAAAGGAAATATTTTATAGAAAAAGTTAAACTGTTGGCAGATATGCTTGTCCGGATTTCTCCATTGCAAAAATCAATCTCACAAGCTTTTTTGCGGCATGGGATAATGCAACGTTATAGTGCTTGCCTTCTGCTCGTTTTTTTGCAAGATATGCCCCAAAGGATTCATCCCAATGACAGACATATTTGGCTGCATTATAGAGGGCATATCGCAGATACCTTGAACCACGTTTTTCCATGTGTGAGTGACAGTTATCCAACTGCCCTGATTGATAGACAGATGGGGACATGCCTGCATAAGCAAGTATCTTATCAGCTGAATCAAAACGACTGAAATCGCCGATTTCAGCAAGAATCATTGCACCCATGCGATAGCTGATTCCTGGGATTGTAAGTATAGGAGAATTGATTTCATCCATGATGGATTTGATTTTAGATTCTATTTCGTCAATCTCGGAAGTCAGTTCCTGGATGAGCTTGATGGTATGCTTTAATTCCAGAGATTTTGCAGGCATATTTGAGCCGATTGAGTTTTTGGCTGCTTCACGAAATACGATAGCCACATCTTTACTATATCTGCCTTTGGAGCTTTCGCAAAGAAGGTTGGCGAGTTTGGTAAGGTGTGCAGATGCAACAGCGTGAGCTGATGGAAACTCCGAGAGTAAGGCATAAACAGATGCCATGTGAAGTGTCGGAACAAGTTTCTCCAGTTCGGGAAATAGGATACAAACCAGTCTGGAAACAGATGATTTTAGTTTCGACCGTTCTTTTACTTTATCAAAACGATAACGAGTTAATGACTTTAGCTCTTCGTTGTGGTAAGATGTGTCTGAGTAGGACTTTAAGTTCACATCAGACATAATCATAGAAGCGATGGTATGGGCATCCACTTTATCCGTTTTCGTCTTTCTAAGGCTTAGACTTTTTCTGTAAAGATTGGTATGTAACGGATTGATAACGTAGGTCGGCAAACCTTTATCAAGAAGGAATCCCAGAAGATTGTAGCTATAGTGTCCAGTGGCTTCAAGTCCTACTTTTACTTTTGCGAAATCATCTGATACGGATGCTATTCTTTGATATAGGATTTCAAAGCCTTCACGATTGTTAGAGATGGTAAAAGATTTGAATAATACTTCACTGTCTGAATTTGTAATAAAGCAATCGTGCTTATCTTTAGCAACATCAATTCCAACGTATATCATAACAAAATCTCCTTGAACAAATATTTGATACTGTTTAGAACCACAGGTACTCTTTGCGATTGTAACCTCGTTCTAAATAAACCGTCATGCGGTATCTAACTGATTAACAAATATACAAAGAGACTGTGGTTGTAGCCTTTCTTAAACCATCAGGTGGTAGGATGATAGAAAACAATCCCACAGTATCTCCAATAGTATAGCATACAGACCTTGGAGAGGGTCTATAAACACTACTACTTTATAATACGAGGATGACGAATATGAAACGGGTTATAGCAATTCTTTTGACGGGTATGCTGAGCCTTTCCGTTGCAGTGCCTTCCTTTGCCGCCGTTGCGACGAATGCGGGCGAATGGGCAAAGCCCTCCGTTATATTTGCTTATGAGAAGGGACTTTTGACGCAGGCGGATTTGCAAAGGGCAAAATCTCCCATGAGCAGAAGGGATTTTTGCAAAATGGTTATGCGCTTTTTGCGGGTGATGACAGGCAAGCAGTGGAAGGCGGCAGGAAGCACGCCGTTTCGGGACTGTGATGATGCAGATGTGACAGCGGCGTATGAATTGGGGATTATCGGCGGCACGCACCCGGGGATTTTTTCGCCGAATGGCACATTGACACGAGAGCATATGGCAATTATGATTGCCCGTGTCATACAAATCTGCGGCATTGATTTAACGGCGCAGGCGAAGAAAAATCCCTTTGATGATACGGTTCTCTTGTTTGAAGCATCAAATAAGTATATTGACCAGCTTTATGGCATTGGGCTGCTTGTTGGTGAGAGTGACGGCAGCTATTATCCCTTCCGCGAAATGACTGTGCAGGAGGCTGTGGTTTCCTTTGTGAAGGCCTGCCACTATATTGAGGATAACACGGGCGGCAAGGTAGAGATTGCCGAGCCGAAGGAAGATACAAAGACGGATACAAAAACAGACACAAAAACGGACACAAAGACAGAGGAACCGAAGCAGGAGACAGCACCTGCCATAGCGGAAACGGAAACGGTTACGGTTGGGGAAAAGAAAATTTCTCTGGGCTGGACGGTGCAGGAGCTGAAGGCTGTTTGGGGCAATCCGAGCCGTGTGGATGACTCTGTATATGGACTGGAGCGTTATGTTTATCTGAATGGGTATCAGGATTACTTCTTTGCAACAGTGCAGAAGGGCAAGGTTGTTGAAATTTTTGTGCCCGGCACAAGCTTTAGCTATAACGGCACAAGCGGAAAGGGGATTGTATCGAATATCAAGAACCTTTCCAATGTCAGCACCTTGGAGCATAGCGGCATTGTGAATAATACCGATTCCGTGGTGCGTGTGCCTCTGGATTATGAAGGGGGAATCTGCGGTGTGCTGTTGCAGGATAAGGCGTTTGCCGTCACCAAGGACTACAAAAGCACCTTGCAGCACGCAACAAAGGAGGCAGTGGAGACAGAGCTGCTTGACCTGATTCAGGTGCTTCGCTTGGAAAAGGGACTGCCTTTGCTCAGCGCAGATGAAAGGCTGGAGGATACGGCAAGAGAACATTCCAAGGATATGACGGTAAAGGGCTATTTTGATTATACCGGCTCTGACGGCTCTACTCCCTTTAGCCGTATTTCTAAAAACGGAAAAAAATTCAGCACTGCCTCCGAAACCATTGCAAAGCAGCATGGGGATGTGGTAAACATTTATCAGGAATGGATGCGGACTGCCGCCAAGCTAAACGGCTTAACGGACAGCACCATGCAGGAGGTCGGCGTCGGTGTTTCTGCCAAATCCAAGGAGCTATATGTGACCGTTGACCTTTGCGGATAAAGCAGAAAATAAAAAAAGAAAAAGCACGAAAAAAAGCCTTGCATGGAACGGTGCGACCGAAATGCAGGGCTTTTTTGTATGTTTAAAAATCCTTCGTCAATGCCAGAATTTCCTTTTCCAGCATTTCATAAAAAATGTCATAGGCGGTGTTGCTCCAATGCACACCGTCAAATTGAAACAGTGCATCATAAGCATCAAGGCCTTGCTTTTCTTTTATATCGAGAAAGGCTTGGAAAACATCAATCACAGGGCAGTGATAGCTTTTCCCCAGCTTTTTGACGATTTGTGCATATTGCTCCAAGCGGTCTGTTGTGGTGAAGGGGTAAAAATCCGTATCCACCACGGGCGGCGGCGTAACCAAAACAGGCAGACAAACGCCCTCGTGGAAGGCTTCACTGCCATGCTTCGTTGCCAAAAGCTTTTCCAAAATAAACATCATATTATGCTCAAATTCCCAAGGGGTGCGATATTGCCCTTCATGCAAAGCACTGTCGTTTGAGCCGAGAAAAACCACAGTGATATGCGGCTTCAGCCAAAGCACCTGATTTTCCAGTCGCTCCTTGGCCTCTCTGGTGGTATCCCCGTTTATGCCGCGGTTATACACCTTCCAATGCAGTGCGGGGTTTTTCTCCGGCAGCTCCTGCGCCAAGCGGGAGGGATAGGCAACATGGGATAAAACGCCGTAGCCGTATGTTAAGCTGTCGCCAAAGGCAGCCAAACGAAATTCTTTCATGCAAGAAACCTCCTTTTTTTCTTCCTATTCTAAAGAAAAGAGAATGGAAAGTCAATGAAGGCTATTCCTCCGTAGAAAAATCCAAAAGCGGACGAATGATTTGCAGCACGTTCTTTTTGAAGGAACGGCTCACAAAGGCAAGCTGTTCTGAGCCAAAGAAGGAAATTGCCCAAGGCTCCTTGGTTTTATCAATGTATGAGGCCTTTGATAAATTAACGATAAAGGAGCGGTGTGTCTGCACAAAGGTCGCTTCGGGCAATGCATCACGAATACGGTATAAAGGAATGGGGACACAAATTGTGTCCTCCGATAAATGAAAGATTGAATTTTTTTGTTCGCTCTCTATAAAAAGAATTTCCTGATGGGGAATTTTATAGATTGCTTTTTTTGTATTGATTCGACAATAAAAGGGCTCATCATGTACGGTTTCGTTGTTTGTGACATTAATGGAGCACATGTCCGTACAAAGAGCATCTGCGTGCAGAAGATTGTTCTCGTTTTCTGCGGAGATGGGGATTTTGTACATAACAATCACCTCTTTCATTATATTTTTTGTTCAGATGAGTTG
>NZ_CAKQVD010000094.1 GCF_934277605.1 uncultured Anaerotignum sp. | reverse complement strand
GTAATTTTCCCATTCAGCAGTGCCAGAAATTCTTCCGGCTCGGGCGCAACAGCCACCTTTGCCTGCAAAAGCCCCAAAGCAGCATCGGGGCAGCGTTCCTTTAAGGTTTCATCTATTTTTACTGCTACCAAAATAAGCACTTCCTTCCGATTTTATCTTGCTTCCTTTAGCATACTGGAAAATCGGAGAATGTCAAGTTTTCCTGCGGGGAATGGTTGAAAATTATGTGAAAATGCGGTATCATAAATCTTAGTAAATTTTTTATGAGTAAAAAGGAGAGAGAAAAATGGACCAGCGTACTTTAGTTGTTTCCTGCGTAGAATATTACAGTGATTTGAAAAACATCCCGAGCAACAAGGTTTTTATTTCCTTCCGCCAGTCCGGCTTCATTGATCTGATTCTGGACAGCCACAAAACCTTTCCCGAAATGGACATTGATTTCTTTGTCGGCATGATTGACGGCATGACCTATCTGGAAAGCGATGCCACAGAGGCGGATAAGGAATATTCCCACCACGAAAAGCGTGCCGAAACCGGCATGGAGGTTGTTGCAATGCTGCAGAAAAAGCATAAGCTGGATGACCTTGCAGCCTGCGAGATGTATTATCAGTCTCAGACGGCAGGCTTGGTCAGCGAGGATAAAACCGGCTGGTATCTGAAGCCCGCACAGGAAATTTTTGCACAGATTGAAGCAGAATAAAAAAACGCAAAAGCGAAGTCGAAACACATCGACTCCGCTTTTTTATTGGCCCTTTGTATGATTATGCGTTTTATGCGTGCAGGGTTTGGAAGGCAAAATAGCCCAAAACCAACACACCAAGCACAATGCGGTATACACCGAACACCGCAAAGCTATGCTTGCGGACATATTCCATCAAGCCCTTGATGACAAGCAGGCTGACCACAAAGGAAACCACACAGCCTACCCCAAGGATAGCCCATTCCGTACCTGTTGCGGAAACGCCGGAAAGCAGGAATTTCACAAGCTTCAAGGCACTTGCGCCGAGCATGGTCGGGATTGCCAAAAAGAAGGAAAATTCTGCGCCCGCAGGTCTGCCTACACCCAGAATGATTGCCCCAAGAATGGTGGAGCCTGAGCGGGAGGTACCGGGAATCAGGCTTAAGCACTGAAAGCAGCCAATCAGCATGGCTGTTTTTAAATCAATATCGTATACGGTGGCTGCATAGGTTTTGCGGTGGCTGTTTTCCCGCTCCACAAACAAAAATGCAATCCCGTAAAAAATCAGCGTGATGGCCACAACAACATAATTATAAAAATGTGCATCCATCCAATCATCCAACGGCAACCCAATGACCGCAGAGGGAATGACCGCAAGCACAACCTTGAACCACAGCCGCCAAGTGTTTCGCTTCTGCGGCGCGCTCTTGCTTGGCGAAAACGGATTCAGCTTATGGAAAAACAGCAGGATAACCGCCAAAATGGCACCCAACTGGATGACAACCTCAAACAGCTTATAGAACTCATCCGAAACCTGCAGCTTTACAAATTCGTTCAACAAAATCATGTGTCCCGTGGAGGAAATGGGCAGCCATTCCGTAATACCCTCCACAATGCCAAAGAATATGGCCTTTAAAACCTCTATTATCATCTGTCTCAAAAACTCCTTTCCCTTTCTGTACCATCGTTATATTATAATCGAATTACTCCTTGGAAACAACGATTTTAAGAGAAAATTAAAAAAAGAGCGAAGGCCCTTTTTTCATTCGGCTTCGCTCCTTATGCCAAGGCTTATTTTTTTGCTTCCGGTTTTTCAATCGGAATGATTACCTTTGTGATGTGATCCTCTTCATTTGTGATATCCACAGGAGAAATGATATATTCCTCGGATATCGGCCCGGCAATGACAAACCCCTGCTGATTCAGCCATTTGATTGCCTTAATATGTGTCTGTATGATTTCCTCATTTCGCCCGACGTGCAGAGCGGTTACAGCCGTGAAGCCGCCAAAATTCTTAGCCGCAGGTGCCTCTGCCGCTTCATTTACCTGAATACAGATTTCCAAATCACAGTCGTTTTGATAGAACTGCTCCAACGGGTTGTTGTGATAGGTCAAAACCACAGGGCCGGTTGCCCGCAGCTTTTGCTGCTGAACCATTTCAAACAATTCAAACCATCTTTCCACGGAAACATCACTGTTTTTATAATTCGTTTGGGTTCTTCTGGTAAACAGGACAGGGGAAACGGGGATTTCCTCCACACAAATGCTTTCTGTGGACCACTGGTTTTTATCGCCCTCCAGAAGATTATGCCCCATCTCCAGACGATCCAGAAGAAGCTGCCCTTCTGCATACTGGTTTTTCAAATCCTCCACCGATTTGCAGATTTCATCCAACCGCTGCTGGATACAGCTTTTCATGCTTTCCATGTCTTTTTGACAGATAATTTCTTTGATTTCTTTAATAGGAACACCCAATAGACGTAGCTTACGGATGATAAATAGCGTTAATATCTGTTCATGGGTATAATAACGATAATTACTTTCATCCTTCCTGTAATCAGGGACAAGCAGACCGATTTCATCATAATAACGCAATGTTTTTACGGAAACATTACACAAAGTGGATACCTTACCGATAGAATAGGTGGTTTTCTGCTGAGCCATATCAGATCTTCCTTCCTTATGTGAGCTTATCTTTCTGAACTCATCATACCATAGGAAACCGGAAAATTCCATTAAATCACACCTTTTTTTCTCAAAGCCTCCACCTGTGCCGCATCATAGCCAAGCTCGCCGAAAATGCTTGCATTATCCTCGCCCAACAAAGGCGCCGCCTTTCTCGGCTCATCTGCCTCGCCATGAATCTTAATCGGTGTGCCGGGAATCCGAATCGTTCTTTCCATGCCCGGCTGATAAACCTTCCACAGCATATTTCTCTCCTTTGTCTGCGGATGCTCTGCCGCCTGCGGAATATTCAAAATTTCGCCAAAGGGGATGGAAAGGCCGGAAATGATTTCCTCCAGTTCCTTCACTGTTTTTGTTATTGTCCATGCTTCAATCAAGGGCTTCAGCTCGGCATAGTTCTCACAGCGGTCAAGGTTGGTCAGGAAACGGGCATCCTCTGCCAAGTCCTCCCTGCCCATTGCACCGCAAAGAGAGACATACATTTTATCTGTGCCGCAGCCCATCACAAAATCGCCGTCCTTCGCACGAAAGGAATCGAAGGGGGCAATGGAAGGATCCTGATTGCCTGCTCTGTGGGGTGTTTTCCCCGCAATCGTATATTCCACCACAAAGTTTTCCATCACAGAGAACAGGGTATCCATCATTGCCACATCAATGCGTCTGCCTACCCCTGTTTTTTCTCTTTCATACAAAGCCATCAGCACGCCCATGCAAAGATACGCACCTGTGTAGTTATCCCCCACCGAAGGGCCAATCTTGCAGGGCGGGCCATCGGGAAAGCCCGTCACACTCATCATGCCGCTCATCGCCTGTGCAACAATGTCATACGCAGGGCGGGGTGCCAAATCGCCGCTCAGCCCAAAGCCGCTAATCGAGCCATAAATAATTCTTGGGTTGATTTCCTTCATCTTCTCATAGGAAAAGCCGAGACGCTCCAGCACGCCAACCTTATAGTTTTCACAAACAACATCCGCTGTTTTCAGCAGCTCTGTGAAAATCTGCTTGCCCTCCTCTGTTTTCAGGTTCAGCGTAATGCCCCTTTTGTTGCGGTTGATATAGGCATAATAGCCGCTGTAACCGTTTTCCATGGGACCCCAGCCACGAGTCTGGTCGCCCTTTTCGGGCGTTTCGATTTTAATTACCTCTGCGCCGTGGTCTGCCAAATTCATGGTGCAAAACGGGCCGCTGTATGCCTGTGTCAAATCAAGAACACGAATGCCCTCTAAAGCTTGCTTCATAGTATATCCCTCCTTTTTGAAAAAGCAGGAACGAAGGTGCCGTTCCTGCTCAGACTGTATACAAAGTAATTTTGAGGTAGCGGAAGGGCTTGGGAAACAAACTGTTCATTACTTTGCTACGCAAAGCAGGCTTTGCCTGCCGCCCCTTCTTGGGCGGTAAGTAGTTTCCCAAATGGAATCCGCAGTCGGCGTGGCAGTTTGCTGACAAACCAGCCCAAAGGGCTGCTGCTATGCAGTGCCAGTACTTCCGGCGAGGAAAACAGTAATGCACGGGGAAGATATACCCCGCCGCCGTAGGCGGCTTTGCGAAGCAAAGTGCTGACAAGGTTTCGAGGCTTTTAAGCTGATGGAACTCGTCTGTTTATTCCTCTGTCTTAGCAAGTCGAAATCCTGATTTCGACTTAGGTTATATAAATCATTCGCCGGGGTGCTTTCTGTCCTTGAAGGAGCTTTCCTGATGGCCTCTCTGGTCCTTCTTTGCAATGAACAGGCTGCCTGTTGCTCTGCCGCACAGGACGGGAGGCTCGCAAGCGGTTGCCGCTGTGGAGGGTGTTGCAATGCCTGTCAGGTCTGCATCTGTTCTATCCAACTGTGT
>NZ_CAKQVD010000093.1 GCF_934277605.1 uncultured Anaerotignum sp. | reverse complement strand
GCTTTAAAATTAATTTGTCTACAGTCTAAAAAGGGGGAACACCCCTTTTTTTTATTTTTGCCCAAATTTGTAGCCTACACTCCAAACGGTACGAATTCCCCATTCATCCTCGCTGTTCAGCTTTTCCCGAATCCGCTTTACATGCACATCCACCGTTCTGGTATCCCCCACATATTCATAGCCCCAAATGCGATCCAAAAGCTGCTCTCTGGTAAATACCCGATTGGGATGCTGTGCCAAAAAGCTCAGCAATTCAAATTCCTTCGGCGGAAAATCCAGACTTTTCCCATGATACAGGACGGAATAATTCGACAAATTGATTTCCAATTCCCCGAATTTCAAAATATTTTTGTCCTCCTCCGGCTTTGGTTCATATCTGCGCAGCACCGCCTTCACTCGTGCCACAAGCTCCTTTGGCTCAAAGGGCTTTACGATATAATCATCCGCACCCAATTCCAAGCCAAGCACCTTATCAAAGGTTTCGCCCTTCGCTGTCAGCATGATAATCGGCACACGGCTTGTTTTGCGCACCTCTGTGCAAACCTGATATCCGTCCATTCCGGGCAGCATCAAATCCAACAAAATCAAGTCAGGCTGAAAATGCTCCGCCGCCGCCACAGCTTCCTTTCCGTCATAAATTTCCTGCGTTTCATAGCCCTCCTTCATCATGTAAAGAGAGATTAGCTCCGCAATGTGCTTATCATCATCCACAACCAAAATCTTCTGTTTTTCCATCTGCTTCACCTCTGTTCAAAAAAATGCTTATTTTAATTCCACCACCGTAACACCGGCCTCGCCCTCGCCGAATGTCCCCGGCCGATAGCTTTTCACATGAGAATTCATTTTCAAATAATTCTGCACCCCTGCACGCAAAGCGCCTGTCCCCTTCCCATGAATGATGATTACCTGCTTTAAGCCCGATAAATACGCATCATCAATATATTTATCAATATTGGCAATCGCCTCATCCACAAGCTGCCCACGGCAATCAATTTCCGCAGAAATAAATTGGCTCTTGGAGAACTTCGCCTTGGTGGGCTGCTTTTTCTGCTTTTCCTTCGGCTTCGGGGTATCATCCAGCATCAGCTCCGCCATAGGCACCTTCATTTTCATCATCCCCATCTGCACCATAACCTCTTTGTTCTTATCGGGCGGTGTCAGCACCTCGCCGTTTTGGTCAAAGGAAATGACATAAACCCTGTCCCCTGCCTTCAGGTTTTCCGGTGCCTTATGATTGGGCTTCACCTTTTTCGATTTCAGGAAATCCTGCTGCATGGAGGAAAGCCTTTCATTCAGCTTTTGTCTCTGCTCCAACGCCTTGCTGCGATTGTTTGCCTCCTTCGCCTGCTTATTCATTTCCTTAATGATACGGTCAGCCTCTTCCTTTGCCTGCACATAAAGCTGCTTTGCATCCTCTCTTGCCTTGGCAAGAATTTTTTCCTTCTGCTCTCTTGTTTTTTCCTTCTGCCGTTCCACCTCTTTTTTCAGCTCTTCCGCTTCTCTGCGGTATTCCTCCGCCCGCTCCTGTTCAAACTTAACGGATTTCTTGCTGATTTCCAAATCGGTAATGACATCCTCAAATCTTGCCTCATCCCGACTGATAAATTCCTTTGCCGCAGAAAGAATATACTCCTGCAAGCCCAACCGCTTGGAAATGGCAAACGCATTACTCTTTCCCGGAATCCCAATCAGCAGGCGATAGGTCGGGCGGAGCGTTTCCACATCAAATTCACAGCAGGCATTTTCCACACCCTCTGTGGTCAGCGCAAACACCTTTAATTCGCTGTAATGCGTGGTAACTGCTGTGCGGATTTTTCTTTCCAGCAGGGCTTGGATGATGGCAACCGCCAATGCCGCACCTTCTGTCGGATCTGTCCCCGCACCCAACTCATCAAACAGCACCAAGGAGTCATCCGTAACCGCATCCATAATTTTCACGATGTTCGTCATGTGTGCCGAAAAGGTACTCAGGCTCTGCTCAATGCTCTGCTCATCCCCAATGCTCGCAAAGACGTTATCAAACACCGCAAGCTGAGAATTATCAAACGCCGGAATATGCAGTCCTGCCTGTCCCATCAGCGTAAACAGCCCCAAGGTTTTCAGGGCAACCGTTTTGCCGCCGGTGTTCGGGCCGGTAATCATCAGCGTGGTAAATTCCTTCCCTAAATAAATATCTGTCGGCACAACCTTTTTGGGATCCAACAGCGGATGTCTCCCCTTATGGATGTTGATGTAGCCCTTTGTGTTAAACAAGGGCTGTGTGCCATCCATGGAAAGAGAAAGGCTCGCCTTCGCAAAAATAAAATCAAGCTGTGTCAAAAGCTCCAGATTGCCCTCAATCGCAAAGGCATTCGCCGTCACCAAATCGGAGAGCATCATCAAAATCTTTTCGATTTCTTCCTTTTCCTTCGCCTGCAGCTCCTTAATTTTGTTGTTAAGCTGAATCACGCTCAACGGCTCCATGAACAAGGTTGAGCCTGTGTTGGATTGGTCGTGAATCATGCCGGGGAAGGAGCTTCTGTATTCCGCCTTTACCGGCACGCAATATCTGTCATTCCGAATGGTAATCACAAAATCCTGCAGCATATTGCGATAGGCCGCAGAATTGATAACCCCGTTCAGATGGTCCTTTACCCTTTCATTTGATGCCTTAATCTCCCGACGGACACTCCGCAGACCCGCGCTGGCATCATCCGCAATTTCCGTTTCCGAAAGAATACAACGGCTGATTTCGTTTTCCAGCTTGTCTAAGGGAAGGATTAAATCAAAATATTCATCCAGACGGGCATAAACCTCATCCTTGTTTTCCTTTCGGGCATAATTTTTCACCTTACGGCAAACATAGGCAAATTCGCCCACCCGCATCAGCTCCGCAACGGAAAGAATCCCTGCCATAGAGGCACGCTTGAGCTGCGGACGGATTTCCCGAAAGCCGCCAAAGGAGGGGGTTCCCTTTTTCAGCACCATGGCAGTCGCCTCTGTTGTTTCCTCCTGCCAAATGATAATATCGCTCATGGCTGCGGATGGACGCAGTGCCGCCGCACGCTCCTTTGCCATCGGAGAGACCGCATAGCCCACCAGCTTCTCTATGATTTTGTCATATTCCAACGTATGCAATGCTTTTTCATTCATCATTTTTAACTCCATTGATATTAAATTCCTATCATTATTCTATTCTATCACCATTTTATCATATTAGTATATCACAATCTCCGCTCTGTCACAACTTTTCAGACAGATTCGCCGTCTGTTTGCAATCCACCCGAAAACCGCTTATAATGGAGAGGACTGCGAAAGCAGAAAAACCGCAAACAGAAAGGGGAATCCCATGAAAATAATCATTATCGGCGGCGGTGCATCCGGCATGATGGCTGCGCTTTCCGCAAGAAAGCAGGGTGCAGAGGTCTGTGTTTTGGAACGGCAGGCTCGTGTTGGGCGCAAGCTGCTCGCAACAGGCAACGGGCGCTGTAATCTGACAAATACAAAGCTGACACCGAAAAATTATCACGGGCAAAATGCCGCCTTTGCCCAAACAGCACTGCAAGCCTTCAATACCAAAAGCACCTTGGCATTTTTCCAATCCCTTGGGCTGCTTTCTACTGTTGAGCCAAGCGGCAAGGTCTATCCCCTTTCCGACCAAGCAGGCAGTGTGGTGGATGTGCTGCGTCTTGCACTGGAGGAAACGGGCGTGGAGATACGCACCTCCTTTGAGGTAACGGAGCTGAAACGGAGCAAAAAGAGAGAGTTCCGAATTTTTTCCAAGGAGGAGACGCTTCGTGCAGATGCCGTCATCATCTGCTGCGGCGGCATGGCAGGCGGCAAGCTGGGCGGCACCCAAAGCGGCTATGACCTTCTGAAAAGCCAAGGGCATACCCTGACCAAGCTGTTTCCTGCGTTGGTGCAGGTAAAAACAGACACCGCCTTTGTCAAGGCACTCAAGGGTGTGCGTGCAGATGGTGCTGTGCTTGTGGAGCGCAACGGAAAAATCCTTGCCGAAAATGCAGGCGAAATTCAATTTACGGATTTCGGCATCAGCGGCCCGACGGTTTTTGAAATTTCCCGTGTCATTTCCACAGGAAAGGCGCCGCTGACAGTGCATTTGAATCTTCTGCGTAATCTCAGCCATGAGGAAGTGGTTTCACTCCTGCAAAACCGCAAAAAAACAATGCCCCATCAAGCTCTGGAAAACTTCCTGACGGGTATTTTGCATAACCGCTTGGGACGTACCATTCTGCGCTATGCAGGCTTTGGCCTTGCCGAGCCGATTCATAGCCTGATGCCCTCAGATATTAAGCGAATTGCCCACGCCATACAGGATTTTTCGCTTTCTGTCCTCGGCACAATGGGCTTTGATGCCGCACAGGTAACGGCAGGCGGCATCCGCACCGAAGAATTTAACCCAAGCACCATGGAAAGCCGTTTGGTTCCCGGTCTTTTTGCCGCCGGAGAGGTGCTGGATATCGATGGAGACTGCGGCGGCTATAATCTGCAATGGGCATGGGCAAGCGGCTATCTGGCAGGCAAATCTGCCGCAGAGCCAAAGACCTTCTCCCCCAAAAAATGATAAAAAAAACAGCTCTCACTGTAAATTTGTGAGAGCTCAGACTGTAGACAAAGTAATCTTGAGGT
>NZ_CAKQVD010000092.1 GCF_934277605.1 uncultured Anaerotignum sp. | reverse complement strand
TTGTAATTTCTGCCTGTGATTTTGTTGATTTCGTTCATGTATTCCTCTACGATTTCAGGCAGTCTGGTGTAGAAGGGGGTGCAAGCCTCTCTGTTCTGGAAGAATACATCGGGGTTCTGCACGGTGGAGCGCTGAACGGGGTGTTCGGGGTTCAGTGCATTTTTTCTGAATTTTTTGAGTGCATCCTCATCCACAAGCTTTGCCAGATCCTCATAGTCCATCACTTCGATTTTCTGCAGCTCATGAGAGGTGCGGAAGCCATCGAAGAAGTGGATGAAGGGAACACTGCCCTTGATTGCGGAAAGGTGTGCAACGCCTGCCAAATCCATAACCTCCTGCACGGATGCGGAGGAAAGCATTGCGCAGCCAATCTGACGGCAGGACATAACGTCGGAATGATCGCCGAAGATGGAGAAGGCATGTGTGCCAACGGTTCTGGAGGCTACATGGAATACGCCGGGCTTCAGCTGACCTGCGATTCGATACATCGGGGGAATCATCAGCAAAAGGCCCTGAGAGGCTGTATAGGTTGTTGCCAGAGTACCTGCCTCCAAGGCACCGTGCATGGCACCTGCGGCACCTGCTTCGGATTCCAGCTCCAGCAGACGCACGGTCTGGCCGAAGATGTTTTTCTTGCCGTTGGCAGCCCAGCTGTCAACATGCTCCGCCATAGGGGAGGAGGGAGTGATGGGGTAAATGGTGGCTACTTCTGTGAAGGCATAGGAAACATAAGCAGCAGCTTCATTACCGTCCATGGTTTTCATCATTTTTGTGTTCATGGTGTAGACTCCTTTCATATAAATAATAGGGATAGTAAATCGAATGTATTGGTTCCCACTTATAGCGGGGAATTGCTATCTTTTGTATAATTTTATGTTAGTTTATTCGATTTTTGTTGTCAATAGTATACGAGAAAAAGGAGCTGTATTTTGTGTACAAAATTAGATACTTGTTAGTTTTGCATTAAAAAAAGTACAAGATATACCATTTTTTTGTAATTGGGGGGAGAGGGGCAGAAAAAATCCCGTTTTTCTCTGACAAATATTAAGAAAAGCATATCTGAAAAGGGGGAAAAGAAATGCAGGCGGCAAGAGTGCGTTTTTTGAAAAAGGGAGAGGAGATTGTCCTTCCTAAGTGGACAAAGCTGCTGCCGCAGAAATGGCGGCAAAGGCGGCTTGCGGAGAAATATCCCTTTCGGCTGACACAGGAGGAGGGGCTTTTGACGGGGATATTGCAGACGGAGAAGGAAATGGCAATGACGGCGGCTTGGCGGCGGGGAGCGGTGCGCCTTTTGGCTGCCCTGGAGCAGGCGGGGGCGGAAATCATTGTGCCGCCTGCGGAGGGAGAATTTCCGAGAGAACGCCTGCCCTTTGCCGAGGGGCGGGGATTGGCACGCCTTTTTGCCTTTGCGGGAGCAAGGGAGGCTTTGCGCAGGCAGGGGAGGAATCCGGAGGAGTGCAGCTTTCTTTTGGCAGGGGGAGAGCCGCAGATTTGGCGGCAGGTGCTTTCCTCCATGGAGGAGAGCGTGAACCACCTTGCGATTTTTACGCAGGAGCCGGAGAAGGCAGAGGAATTGGTGCAGACGCTTTATGCGGAGCAGGGCTTATTGACGGAGGTTTTTTCCTCCCCGAAAAATCCGATGCTGGCGGAGGCGGATGTTGTGCTTTCCTGCGGCATGGAGCAGCGTGCCTATGAGCATATTCTGAAAAAAGGGGCAATTTGGCTTGATTTTGCGGGCAACCGCCCTGTGCTGCGGCGGCTGTGCGGACTGCGCCCCGATATTTTGGCGGCGGAGGGCTTCTTTTTCCGCAAGGGCGAGGGCGTGCAGATGGAGGGCAGATTGGCTGAGGCCACGGCATATCTGGAGTGTGCGCCGTTTCGGGATGGCTTTTCGGCAGAGGATTGGGACGGCGAGAGGGTGTTTTCTGCCTTGCGGGAGCAGGGGTTTGCCGTTTCGGGCTTTTCTGCCTGCGGGGAAAAGGTAAAAATAAAGGTGTGCCGAGATAAGAAGCCTTGATTTTTCAAGGGAAAAGCGTTGACAATCGGGGGAAAATCAGTATATAATATTACGATAGTTTAGGAGGGTAATCACCTTCCTTTTTTCCTTGCCTAAAACGAGGAAAGCATGAAATCAGATTATAACGAGGAGTGACACACCCATGACAGAAAAGAAAGTTGTTTTGACCTATGATGGTTTGAAAAGCATGGAAGCGGAGCTGGAAAATCTGAAAACCGTCCGCAGAAAAGATGTAGCAGAAAAAATCAAAGAAGCAAGAGGTCAGGGTGACCTTTCCGAAAACGCCGAATATGACGCAGCGAAGGAAGAGCAGGCTGAAATTGAGGCAAGAATTGTTCAGCTGGAAAAAATGCTGCGTAATGCAGAGGTAATTGATGAAGAGGAGGGTGCAAAGGACACCATCAGCCTTGGCACAACCGTGACCGTGCTGGATGTGGAATTTGACGAGGAGATGGAATACACCATCGTCGGCTCTGCGGAGGCAGATCCCATGAACGGCAGAATTTCCAATGAATCCCCTGTCGGCATGGCACTTCTGGGTCATAAAAAAGATGATAAAATTATGATTGAAACACCTGACGGCGAGGTTGAATTTAAGGTGCTGAAATTTACAAAATAAAAAAAGCTGCAAAGGAACGGATAGGAGGAAAGAACGTGGCAGAAGAAATGAAGGAGTTGACACAGCAGGAGCTGAGTGAACAGAATAAAATCAGAAGAGAAAAGCTGGCACAAATGCAGGAGGCCGGCAAGGATCCCTTTCAGATTGTAAAATATGATGTGACACACCACAGCGATGAAATCAGAGCAAACTTTGAGGTGCTGGAAAATACAGATGTTTGCATTGCAGGGCGTTTGATGAGCAAGCGTATCATGGGGAAGGCCACCTTCTGCAATATTCAGGACAGAAACGGCTTAATGCAGTCCTATGTGAGCAAGAATGACATCGGCGAGGAGGATTACGCTGCATTCAAGAAATATGATATCGGCGATATCATCGGCATCAAGGGCTTTGTGTTTAAGACAAAAACAGGCGAAATTTCCGTACACGCAAAAGAGGTTGTGCTGCTTTCCAAGAGCTTGCAGGTGTTGCCCGAAAAATTCCATGGCCTGAAGGATCAGGAGCTGCGTTACAGACAGAGATATGTGGATTTGATTGTAAACCCCGAATCCAGAGATACCTTTATCAAGCGTTCCAAAATTATCACAGAAATCAGAAGATTCTTGGACAGCAAGGGCTTCCTGGAGGTGGAAACACCCGTTTTGCAGACCATCCCCGGCGGTGCATCCGCAAGACCGTTCATCACACACCACAACACATTGGATATTGATATGTATTGCCGTATCGCTTTGGAGCTGCCCTTGAAGAGATTGATTGTCGGCGGCTTTGAAAGAGTATACGAAATCGGCAGAGTATTCAGAAACGAGGGCATTTCCGTTCGTCATAACCCCGAATTTACACTGATGGAGCTGTATCAGGCTTACACAGATTATAACGGCATGATGGACATTACGGAGGAAATGTTCCGCACCGTCGCACAGAATGTTTTGGGTACAACAAAGATTACCTACGGCGGCTACGATTTGGATTTGGGACAGCCCTTCGCAAGAATCACAATGGTGGATGCGGTAAAGCAGTTCACAGGTGTGGATTTTGATGCAGTGAAGGATACGGAAGAGGCAAAGGCGATTGCGAAGGAAAAGGGCGTGGAATTTGAGGCTCGTCATGTGAAGGGCGATATTCTGAACCTGTTCTTTGAGGAATTTGTAGAAAAGAATTTGATTCAGCCCACCTTCATCATTGATTACCCTGTGGAAATCTCCCCTCTGACAAAGAGAAAGCCCGATAAGCCCGCATTTACGGAAAGATTTGAGCTGTTTATTGTCGGCAGAGAATACGGCAACGCTTATTCCGAGCTGAACGATCCCATCGACCAGCGTTCCCGTTTTGAATATCAGGAATATCTGCGTGAAAACGGCGACGATGAGGCAAACATGATTGATGAGGACTTCCTGACTGCGCTGGAATACGGTATGCCTCCTACGGGTGGTCTGGGTGTCGGGATTGACAGATTTGTTATGCTGCTGACAGAATCCGTTTCCATCAGAGACGTTATCCTGTTCCCGACAATGAAGCCTCTGGACGCTGATAAGAAGGCTTCCAAGACTTCCGAAGCAGCGCCTGCAGCAAAGGTCGCTGAGAGGGTTGATTTCTCCAAGGTAAAGATTGAGCCTATCTTTGAGGAAATGGTTGATTTCGATACATTTGCAAAATCCGATTTCCGTGCGGTTAAGATTTTGGCTTGTGAGGCTGTTGCAAAATCCAAAAAGCTGCTGAAGTTTACATTGGATGACGGCGAACGCAAGGACCGTGTGATTTTGAGCGGTATCCATGAATATTATGAGCCGGAGGAATTGGTTGGCAAGACTGCAATCGCTATCGTGAACCTGCCACCGAGAAAGATGATGGGCATTGATTCCGAGGGTATGCTGATTTCCGCAGTGCATGAAGAGGACGGCCATGAGGGGCTGAATCTTCTGATGGTGGATGACAGAATCCCCGCAGGTGCAAAGCTCTATTAAGATGAGAAGCTGAGCCTTGCGGCGGTGTGCGCTTGTGAACACCGACATAAGGCGAAAAACGTACGGAGACGGTAGTTGACGTATTTTAAAATTAAGCGCAAGCAAGAAAAAATTGCATAATTTGGAACATCAGCAGGAAAACAAGCACGAGCAAAGCGAGTATTTGTTTTCACCTGATGTGACAGCGACAAAATCAGAGAGTGCAAAGCACGGCAACGGCAAAGCCGTTGGATTTTGGAGTGATAAGTGAATGGGCAATTCCAATCGGGATTGCCCATTTTCTAAAATAAACAGAAATGCAAATCGGAATTTGGGAGGATATATAGAATGTATCGAAAAGCGACGTTAAATGATTGCGAAAAGGTCTATCACTTA
>NZ_CAKQVD010000091.1 GCF_934277605.1 uncultured Anaerotignum sp. | reverse complement strand
GCGGGGTATATCTTCCCCGTGCATTACTGTTTTCCTCGTCGGAAATGAATTCCGACTGCGGATTCCATTTGGGAAACGGATTTGTTTCCCAAGCCCTTCCGCTGCCTCAAAATTACTTTGTCTACAGTCTGAAACGGCCTGCTCACGCAAGCCGTTTTTTTCTGTGAAACTCTTTATTTTGCAGGCAATTCCTTATCGCCGTACATTTTACGAATAACCATAATTACAACAATCATGGAAATGATTGCAATGGGCAGGTTAATCATCCAATTCTGAATGATTGCCGCCAGAACATAGTTCACAGCGGATACAGCCGCAACGGTCAGTGCATAGGGAAGCTGTGTGGATACATGGTTGATGTGGTCACACTGCGCACCTGTGGATGCCATGATGGTTGTATCGGAAATGGGAGAGCAGTGGTCACCGCAAACCGCACCTGCCAATGTTGCCGCCACTGTGATGGTCAGCATTTCACTGCCCGCCGGCATAATAGGCACAACGATGGGCAGCAGGATACCGAAGGTACCCCAAGAGGTACCTGTCGCAAATGCAAGGAATACCGCAATACAGAATACGATAATGGGGATGAAGGTCTGCAAAACGCCTGTGCTGTTTTCCAGAATGTTTGCAACGAATACGTCTGCGCCCAGCAGCCCTGTGATACCGGACAGTGTCCAAGCGAAGGTCAGAATCATAATCGCAGGCACCATTGCCTTAAAGCCTTCCGGCAAAGCATCCATGAACTGACGGAAGGTCAGCACACGGCGGGGGATATACAGCACAAAGGTAATCAAGAGTGCCGCAGAGGAGCCAAGCAGCAGGCCTGTGGGTGCGGAGCAGTTTGCAAAGGCGTTGATGAAGCTTTCGCCTTCAAAGAAGCCGCCTGTGTAAATCATGCCGATGATACAGCAGATAATCAGCACGATAACGGGCAGAACCAGGTCGATAACCTTACCGTTGCCCACTACCTCGGATTCTGCATCCGCAGTTGCGAAAGGTCTTGCATCTGTGGTATACAAATCGTCATTGAGCTGTGCATTTCTTTCATGCAGCAGCATGGGGCCGAAGTCTGTGTTTGTGATTGTCAGTGTCAGCATTGCCACAATGCTCAGCAGTGCATAGAAGTTATAGGGAATGGCTCTGATGAACAAATCCAAGCCGTTCACACCCTCAACTACGCCGGCTACTGCCGCAGCCCAAGAGGAAATGGGGGCAATGATACAAATGGGAGCCGCTGTTGCGTCAATGATATACGCCAGCTTTGCTCTGGAAACCTTATGTGTATCTGTTACGGGACGCATAACGGAGCCTACTGTCAGGCAGTTGAAGTAGTCATCCACGAATACCAGAACGCCCAGCAGGAAGGTGGACAAAAGCGCACCCTTTCTGGATTTGATTGCCTTAACTGCCCAACGGCCATACGCCGCAGAGCCGCCTGCCTTATTCATCAGTGCAACCATGATACCCAGAATAACCAAGAAAATCAAAATCCCCACGTTGCCGTTTGCAGAAAGCTTTGCCTGCATACCGCCGTCTGTCATATCAGTGAAGATTGTCAAATAGGTCAGCTTGGGGCTGAAGTTCCCATAGAACAGACCGCCAACCACGATACCGATGAACAAAGAGGAATAAACCTCCTTTGTAATCAGTGCCAGAATGATTGCAACCAGCGGAGGCACCAAAGACCATGCTGTTGCATACATTTTACTTTTGTGCTCCACCGCTTGTGCATCGCCTGCAAAAACAGTGAAGGACATCGCTACCAGTACAACTACAAAGAGTATACCGAGCCATTTGTTTTTGATGTTGCTTTTGGTTTTCATAACCCTTCTCCTTTCAAAAGCCTACATAAAATAAATGATAAAAATGAATGATAAAAAATAAGATGATATCGGTTGTTCCCGAATGGTACAGAAACAAAAAAGCCGCACGCAAAGCGCACGGCATTAGAAACATAATAATATGCTTACGTTCCGATAGCGCTCCACATTCGTGACAGTACATTACATTTTTTGCAATGTCCCAGCAGTCTTTCCCCTTGGGCAGAAAAAACCGCTTCGGCAACGCCGCCTTTTTGCACCCCCGCCGCCCACGGCTCTTTGGGAGGGCATACTCATCGTCATTGCACCTCTATCTTACTTATCTTGATGTCTGACCTTCATCAGACTATCTTCATTCATAACATACCCACGCAGCAAAGTCAAGCCTTTCTGCAAAAAAGAATCCGTTTTGCCTCTTTTTGTGGATTTTTGTATGAAATCGGTTCCGGAGGTGATACACAGCCGCCGCTGTTGAAAAAGCACCGTTTTTGTTTTTTATTCACTCTTTTTCGCATTTTTTGCATAAATTGTGTATACAATACACACAGCAATGCTTTTTGTCTCTGTTCCCACCGCATTTTTTCCGAACACAGACAGCACTTTTCTAAAAACTCCGCAAATCATTTCCCTTTTTTTGTCTATTTTACCCCTCGTTTCTTTCCTTCCCTCCGTTTTCCTTCTGCAATTCGCTAAAATTGAATAATTATACACAATCTTATTGACTTCATTCTTGAGAGGTATATAATAAGCATAAATCATTATTATGGGGAATCGCATTTATTTTAAGCAAAAGCGAAAGGAAGGACAGCCTTATGAAGCATAAAGTATATATCGACGGGCAGGCAGGCACAACAGGCCTGCAGCTGCGCCAAAAGCTGCAAAATCATAAAGATGTAGAAATTCTTTTAATCAGCGAGGAGCTGAGAAAGGATGCGGCAGAGCGAAAATGGCTGATGAACGAGGCAGAGGTCGTTTTCCTTTGCCTGCCGGATGATGCGGCGAGAGAGGCGGTCAAGCTGGTGGAAAACCCGCACACCTGCATTATTGATGCAAGCACAGCCCACCGCACCAATCCCGATTGGGTGTATGGCTTCCCCGAGCTTTCCGCACAGCATAGGGAGCGGATCAAAAATGCAAAGCGCATTGCCAACCCCGGCTGCCATGCAACAGGCTTTATTGCCGCAGTCTATCCCCTCATTCAGCTTGGCATTATCGGGACGGATTATCCCCTCACGGCACACAGCCTGACGGGATACAGCGGCGGCGGCAAGGCCATGATTGCCGAATATGAGGCGGCAGAGCGTTCTCCCCTCTTTGACAGCCCCAGACAATACGGCTTAGGGCAGAAACATAAGCATTTGCCCGAAATGCAGTATGTCACAGGGATTGATGCCCCCCCTGTATTCTGCCCCATTGTTGCGGATTATTACAGCGGAATGGCAACCTGCATCCCTCTGATTTCCTCCTTGTTTCAAAAGAAGGTTACAAAGGCGGAGCTGCTGGAGCTGCTTTCTGCGTATTATAAAGACGCAAGCCTCATCAGCGTCGGGACGGAGGAAACAAATTTCCTTGCCTCCAATCCCCTGCGGGATACCAATTTGCTGAAGCTTTATCTGGAGGGCAATGACGAAAGAATGACGCTCATCAGCGTATTCGATAATCTCGGCAAGGGTGCCTCCGGTGCCGCAGTCGAAAATATGAATATTGTGTTAGGCTTGGATGAAACAACCGGTTTACTATAAGGAGGAAACAGCTATGCAAAAGATAAACAGCGGTGTTACCGCACCCAAAGGCTTTTTGGCAGGCGGTCTGCACTGTGGTGTGAAAACCAATAATACTTCAAAAAAGGATATTGCCATCATTTACAGCGAAAAGCCCTGCAATGCAGCGGCAGTGTATACACAAAATAAGGTCTATGGCGCACCCATTACCGTTACCAGAAAAAACATTGCCGATGGCATGGCACAGGCCTTGGTCTGCAACAGCGGCAATGCCAACACCTGCAATGCGGACGGCGTGGAAAAGGCAGAAAAAATGTGTGTGCTGACGGCAGAGGCACTGCACCTGAAGCCCGAGGATATCATTGTTGCCTCCACAGGCGTAATCGGGCAGGTGCTTCCCATCGAACCCATTGAAAAGGGCCTTGCGGCACTCGCACCCCAAATTTCCAAGGCGGGCCATCGGGATGCCGTTGATGCCATCATGACCACAGACACCAAGCCCAAGGAGGAGGCCTATGAAATCGAAATTGGCGGCAAAAGCGTCAAAATCGGTGCCATGGCAAAGGGCAGCGGCATGATTCATCCCAACATGGCAACCATGCTCGGCTTTTTGACCACCGATGCCGCCATCACAACCCCCATGCTGCAAAAGGCGCTCAAGCTGGCTGTTGATGATACCTTTAACATGGTCAGCGTTGATGGGGATACCTCCACAAATGATATGGTTTCCATCATGGCAAACGGCATGGCGGAAAACCCCTTGATTGATACGGAGGGTGCGGCGTTTGATGCATTCGCCTCCGTTGTAAAGGAAATCTGCACCTCTATGGCAAAGCAGATTGCAGGCGACGGCGAGGGCGCAACAAAGCTGGTGGAATGTACCGTAACAGGCGCACCCACACTCCCTCTGGCAAAGGCGATTGCAAAATCTGTGATTACCTCCAGTCTGACAAAGGCAGCCATGTTCGGCGCAGATGCCAACTGGGGAAGAATTCTTTGTGCGATTGGCTATACAGAAGGCGATTTTGCCGTTGATACGATTCGAGTTGATATTTCCTCTGCAAAGGGCAGCATTTTGGTTTGCGAAAACGGCGCCGGGGTTGCCTTTGATGAAGAAAAGGCAAAGGAAATTCTGCTGGAAGCGGAAATTCACATTGAAATTTCCATGCAGCAGGGCAGTGCCGCCGCAACCGCTTGGGGCTGCGACCTGACCTATGATTATGTAAAAATCAACGGGGACTATCGTACCTAATACACCTACGCATAAGGAGAAAGGTTATGGAAGAAATGAATATAAACAGCTTAAAGGCAAAGGTGCTGACCGCAGCTCTGCCTTATATCCAAAAATACAACGGAAAAACAGTGGTCGTCAAATACGGCGGCAATGCAATGGTTCATCCCATGCTGAAAAAGGCAGTGATGAGCGATATTATCCTGCTGAAGCTGGTCGGCATTAACATTGTTTTGGTGCATGGCGGCGGCCCCGAAATCAGCAG
>NZ_CAKQVD010000090.1 GCF_934277605.1 uncultured Anaerotignum sp. | reverse complement strand
TACTGATTTATTTCAATATAGCTTAGTAATCATTGGAGTTATCACCTTATGCTTTCTGCATAAGAAATGATAAAAAAACGACCGCCTAACAAACGTTAGACGGTCTAACTCAACTTTTTTGGACTGACCGCCTTTGCGAAAACGGTAATCCTTTTTCTATTATATTAACAGGGCAAAGGAATTCTGTCAACTTTCGGGATATAAAAAATTGAAGTAAAAGCTTGTAAAGCATTCGCAGAAAACAGCGGGTGCTTTTTTGATGGAAGGAAGGTGGAGATTTGGTAACCATTCACGAAAAAACGGCGCAGACATTTGACACAATCGGGCTGGGGACATTGGTTCCCGGCTCTTGTATTGTGACGGAGGAATTAAACGGGGCGTATGAGCTGGAGCTGAAGCACCCCTATGACGATGGCGGCAAGTGGAAACGCATCGAGCGAGGGCGAATTATTTACGCCTCCACGCCAAGAGGGATGCAGCCGTTCCGCATTTATTACGTCAAGCCGAGCATGAAGGAGATTGCGGTCAACGCACGGCATATTTTTTATGATTTACTGGACAACCAATGCGAACCAATCAACCACAGTGGTACGGCTACGGCGGCACTGACAGCGATACAGGCGGCGTTTGCGTATCCCATGCCCTTTTCCTTTGACACGGATATTTCGCTGACAGGCAAAATGAATACGGGGCGTATGAATCCCGTACAGGCGTTGTTATCGGATGATGACGAAGCAACCTCGTTTGTCAAGGGCTACGGCGGTGAGCTGCTGCGGGATGGCTTTCGGGTGTCCCTTCGGGCGGCTCTGGGGCAGAACAGGGGTGTTTCCATCCGCTATGGGAAAAACCTTGTCGGGCTTGAGGTCACAGAGGATGAATCGGAGGTCAAGACACGCATTATCTGCTACGGGAGGGGCGGTAGTGTAACGCTCGAAAGCCCCCATATCAATGATTATATCTACCCGAAAATTCACACGCTGACAGAGGAAAACAAGAGCATTTCCGAGGTGCAGGCAGAGGCACAAAAGCTGTTGGATGAGGGCTGCGATATTCCAAGCA
Source organism: uncultured Anaerotignum sp. (assembly GCF_934277605.1). Classification (GTDB taxonomy): domain Bacteria; phylum Bacillota; class Clostridia; order Lachnospirales; family Anaerotignaceae; genus Anaerotignum_A. The sequence continues at coordinate 3,982 of NZ_CAKQVD010000090.1, read as the reverse complement.
TCAATATTAAGGTGGATTTTGTGGCACTGGAAAAGACGGTGGAATATCGGGAGTATGCCGTTCTGGAGGAGGTCTTTTTGGGGGATGTGGTGACGGTTATCAATACCAAAATGGACTTTCGGAAGCAGGCGAAGGTTATATCGTATGAATGGGATTGCCTTCTGGAGCAGTACAACGAGGTGGAGCTGGGGGATTTCATTCCTACGCTTGCGGCATCCGTTACCAGTGGCGTGAAAAGCGGTTCGCTTGCGTCCTCGGCGTACATCAATGCCGCCTCGGTTATGACACTGCTCCAACAGCATTTAAATGATTTTGAAAATCCGCACCATGTCACAGCGGCACAGGTGCAGGGTTGAGAAAGGGGATGACAGCATGGAAAATATTGAAAAGATGGTGCAGGAGACACTGGACAGCACGAAAAGCGCACACAAGCGCATTGACCGCATGGAGAAGCGGCAGGACAACCTTGACGGATTGACGAAGGCGTTTTCGGTTCTGCAAAACGAGCAGGAGCATATCAAAACAGATGTCGGGGAAATCAAGGACGATGTGAAGCAGCTGGTTTCCAAGCCGGCAAAGCGATGGGATGGGCTGATTGACAAAGGGATTGCGGTGGTTGTCGGTGCGGCAATCGGGTTTCTGCTGAATGGCGGCGGTTTATGATGAAAAAACGCAGGCGAATTCGTTTTAAAATCAATAACGATACCATGACAACGATAGTGGTTTTATCCCTATCGTTTTGTGTGTGCGTTGTCATTGTGGGTATTATTTTAGCGTGTTTCTGCGTTGACATTTCATCCATCGTATCGTCTGCACTGTTGCTGTTCGGTACGGAATTGGGCATTTGCGGACTGATGAAGCTGTACGATAAAGGCGTAGAGCAGGCAGAACGCAGAGCGGAGGAACGCAGGAAACGAAGAATGAGCGTAAAGCAAGCGGAATGGGAGTGCAAGGAGGAATTGAGAGAAAATGAAAATGAATGAAGCGGCAAAAATCACAGTTCAAAATTTGCTTACAGTGAAATCCATCGTAACGATTATGCTTACGGTGGTTTTTTCTTATCTGGCTGTGGTGGGGCGTATCAGCGGAGAACAGTTTTTGACAATTTTCTCTGTGGTGGTGGCGTTCTACTTCGGGACGCAGTATCAGAAGGGGAAGGAGGGTGCAGAGGATGGGGAATGAAAAAAAGACCGCGAGGGGCGGTCTTAAAGATATGATTTGATTAAATCACTTCCCCAGAATCATTTAGGATAAGAGTACCTTCAAAAGTGCAATCCAAAGCCTGAGCGATTTGCAGAATTTCTTTTTCGGAAAAATTATCTCGTTTGAATTTATTAGTTAAATTTTGGCGAGAAGTTCCGATTTTTTCTGCAAGTTCTGTAGTAGTAATATTGCGACGCTTTAAGACAATCTTTATCTTTTCTCCCATAGAGATTGGCATAAAATCACTTCCTTTGGAAGATATTCTTGAATGGGCGAACATGGAATTAACGGATGGAGTAACCCATCTGCAGTTATCGGGCGAATAGTTTTTATCAGGGTTTATACGGTCAATAGAGAGATTTTCTTCATAGCCGTTATTTAATGACCATTCTATGAAGTTTTGCAACCCATTTTCGTTTGACCATTCATTGCAGAGAGTAATACCCTTCTCTCCATACCATTTATAATGTTGGTTATTTGGGTTGTAGCAGCGCTGTTTTATGCCTGAGTAAATAGAATACAGGCGAGTTTTACTAAGATTGTGTTTCATCAAATCACCTCACCTGTGTCATTAAAAGTAAAAGTTGCATTATAGGTGCAATCAAGTGCTTTTGCGATTTCGTATAAGTCGTTTTCGGTAAAATTATCTCGTTTCATTTTGTTATGAAGATTTTGAGGGCTTATATTCATCCGTCTAGCTAATTCAGCTTCGGATAGGTTCCCTCTTTTTACTAAAATGATTCTGATTTTTTCGCTAAGTGCCATATTTAATCACCTCCTTTTCAATTATTATATATCAAAAAATTTATAAAATCAATATAATGAATATAAAATAAAAGAATATTTTATAAAATAATAAAAATAGTGTTGACGTTATAAACGAATTAGTGTATTATATAGACATAGAAAGGAGGTGACACGTTGGAGGACAAAATAAAAGAGCTAATCAAGCTGGTGGAACAACTTGAAAAGCTCATGATTAGGATAATCTCATTAGTCGGATGGGTTTTAATCCTAATCAAAATCATTACATAGAGGGAGGGGCGAAAGCCCCAACCTTCTATCAGTAATAATACATGAAAAACTCCAACGGTGCAATATGAAAAAAGATATTTTTAAGCTAATGGTACATTCTATCTTTTTGATAGGCTTGGTTTTGGCACTGGTAACTTTGGTAAGCAAGATGGTTTAAGGGGAGGTTTTTACAATGACATATCAGAATTTAAGCATAGAAGAACTAAATGGATTCAGATATCCGAATTTGGTTGCGGAAATCATTGAATCGGGATATAGCATTTGCACACTGTCTGAACATATGGGGCATGGCAGATGCAGAGAGGACAATTTTCTTATTCGGGCAAAGGTTTTTGGAAATGAACCTATCATGTACGAAGAAGGAAATGGCTTGATGGGGCTGTTTGGATGTGGGTTTGACTATTTGTTTTCTCATGAATTGACGGTGAGAAAAGGAAAATCGGTTGCATATTATCGCCATTATGAATTTAATCAGCGCATGGAAAGAGAAAGTATGATATCCCGATTGGCGGATGATTTGAAGGAACGAATGAAAAAGGAAGATGATTTTTTCGTGCTTATGCAGGTAATGGTAAAGGTGGATATGAAAGATATAGAGTTTCAGAAATTAAAGGAGGCAGTATAAATGAATGAGATTATGAACATCGGCGGTGTAGACTGCTACGAAGAAAACGGAACGGCGTATTTGAAACTGGAAGCGGTGGCAAGAGGGCTTGGGTTTACGCAAATTGCCAAGAGTGGAAACGAGGTCGTCAGATGGGAGAGGGTAAGAAAATATCTCGAAGAATTAGGCATCCCCACTTGTGGGGACGATGATTTCATTCCCGAAAACATCTTCTACCGTCTGGCTATGAAAGCCAAAAACGAAACGGCGGAAAGGTTTCAAGCCTTGGTAGCGGATGAGATTATTCCCTCCATCCGCAAGCATGGGGCGTATATGACCCCCGAAACACTGGAGCAGGCAATTCTGAACCCCGATACCATTATCAAGTTGGCAACGGAGTTGAAAGCGGAACAGGAGAAAAGAGTAGCTTTAGAATCGAAGGTTGAGCAGGATAAGCCGCTTGTGGCATTTGCAAATTCCGTTTCTGTGGCAAAGACTTCCATTCTGGTAGGCGAGTTGGCAAAGCTGCTGAAACAGAACGGCGTGGATATGGGGCAGAACAGGCTGTTTGCGTGGATGCGTGAAAATGGATATCTCATCAGCCGAAAAGGTACTGACTATAATATGCCGACACAGCGGAGCATGGAAATGGGGCTGTTTAAAATCAAGGAAACGACCATTTCCCATGGTGACGGACATACCAGTCTAAACAAAACGCCAAAGGTAACAGGGAAGGGACAGATTTATTTTATCAACCTGTTTTTAAAGGCAAGTGCATAAGCAGAAAGAGCGTTCGAGAAATCGGGCGCTTTTTATATGAGAAAGAAGGGATACTATGACGAATGAAACAAAGGTTTGCAGAGATATCAGCGCACTGTCCCCTGTGGCACAGAGGGCTTGCAGGGCATTTCTGCGTGAGTGCGAAAAGGAAGGGCTGCCCGTTCTGATTACGGAAACATACCGTTCACAAGTGCGACAGGATTACCTATACGCACAGGGCAGAACAAGGGCAGGGAAGGTTGTCACATGGACACGAAATAGCCGCCATACAGGGCGCATGGCATGGGACATCTGTAAGAATGTGAAGGGGCAGGAGTATGCCGATGCAGCGTTCTTTGCTAAGTGCGGTGCGATTGCGAA
>NZ_CAKQVD010000089.1 GCF_934277605.1 uncultured Anaerotignum sp. | reverse complement strand
TTTAAGCTGATGGAACTCGTCTGTTTATTCCTCTGTCTTAGCAAGTCGAAATCCTGATTTCGACTTAGGGTGTCGACTTTGTCGACACCTTGAAGCCGGCACCGATGTGTCGGCTTTTTTCATTTTCGGAAAATGGCAGAAGGGAGGAAATGCCGTGAAAAAAGGAAAAAGACTTTCGGCAAAGGATAAAAGGCTTTTGCGGGAAACGCTCAGAGAATTGAATTTGCGGGGACGGCTGCAGGAGGAAAAGCGTGCCAAGCAGCATGGCAAAACCTCGGTTTATCAGCACAGCATTCGGGTGGCCTATTTCAGCCTTTGGCTTGCGGGGAGGCTGCCGCTGCGGACAGACCGCAGGGCGCTTGTGCGTGGGGCACTTCTGCATGATTATTTTTTATATGACTGGCATGAAAAGGGCGGCGGACACCGTCTGCATGGATTTCGCCACGGAAGAACGGCGGCGAAAAATGCAAGCAGAGATTATGGCTTGAGCGGCTTGGAAAGGGGCATTATTGCAAGGCACATGTTTCCGCTGACTGTTTTGCCGCCAAAATCGAAGGAGGGCTGGGTGGTCTGCTTGGCGGATAAGTGGTGTGCGGCAGAGGAATCCCTGCACCCGCTTTTCAGGCGGAAAAAGGGCAACAAAAAAGCCCCTGCAAACGCAAGGGCCAAAGCGGATGACGGGAATCGAACCCGCCTCTAAAGCTTGGGAAGCTTTCATTCTACCAATGAACTACATCCGCAAAAATGGTACTTGATTATTATACCGCCATCCTTTGCCGATGTAAAGTCCTAATTTCATATAAAATTTTTTCTTTTTTTGACAAAATTTCGTTTACTTTCTTTTTCTTCTGAGGACTACCTTTTCTTCCTGCGGGCATAATAGCATCAGCAAAGGATGTGAGGGATGTGTGATGGAAAAGTTTGTGATTATCGGGAAGGAAGAAGGCTTGCGGGGCAGAGTGAAAATCAGCGGCTCGAAAAATGCGGTTTTGCCGATTTTGGCGGCGTGCCTGCTGACGAAGGAGCCTTGCGAGCTGCAAAACGTACCGCCGTTGGCTGATGTGCGGCACATGGCAGAGCTTTTGCGTGCCTTGGGTGCGGCGGTGGCGTTTGATGAAAAGCGGGAAACCCTGCGGGTGCAGGCGGCAGAGCTTCAAAATCGGGAGGAGGACTATGAGGCGGCACGAAGGCTGAGAGCCTCCTTTTTGGCGGCAGGGGCATTATTGGGCAGATGCGGTGCGGCAAGACTGCCCTTGCCCGGAGGGTGCCGGATTGGGAGCCGCCCGATTGATTTGCATTTGAAGGGCTTTCGGCGGATGGGTGCAAAAAGCCGATTGGAGCATGGCATGGTGGAGCTGCAGGCGAAAACGCTCAGAGGAGGAGAGATTTATCTGGATTTTCCGAGCGTGGGGGCAACGGAGAATATTTTATTGGCGGCTGCCTTGGCGAAGGGCGTGACAACGATTGCGAATGCGGCGGCAGAGCCTGAGATTTGCGATTTGGCAGACTTTTTGCGGAAGATGGGAGCGGATATCGCAGGGGATGGAACGGATACGATTACGATTCGGGGCAGGGCAGAGCTGCACGGCGCGGTGCATCGAGTGATTCCCGACCGCATGGAAGCCGGTACATTTTTGGCGGCGGCGGCCATTACGGGCGGCGAGCTGATTTTGGAGGATGTGCGGGAGGAGCATTTGAAGCCTGTGCTTGCGAAGCTTGCAGAATGTAACGGCAGGACGGAGTGGACGGCAGAGGGACTGCACGTTTGGCAAAAGGGGCGGCTTTGCGGTGCGCAGATCAAGACCATGCCCTTTCCCGGCTTTCCGACGGATATGCAGGCACCCTTCATGAGCCTTTTGGCTGTGGCAAAGGGAACCAGCGTGATGACGGAAACGATTTTTGAAAACCGTTTTTCTCATGTGGGAGAGCTGCAGCGGATGGGGGCAAACATTCAGATTGACAGCCGCAGTGCAGTGATTGAAGGGGTGGAAACGCTGACGGGGGCGAGGGTGCGTGCAACAGACCTGCGGGCAGGGGCGGCACTGATTTTATCTGCCTTGGCGGCAAAGGGGGAAACGGAAATCAGCGATATTTACCACATTGAGCGTGGCTATGACCGCATTGATGAAAAGCTGCGGCGCTTAGGGGCGGAGATTCGCAGAGTGAAGGAGGAATAGGGGTTTATTTACAAAACATTCACAATTTGTTCATTGGAAAGAAATGCTTTTCCGCTATTCTGATAGTATTATATAAGGAGGGGAGTTTCTACTCCCTGTTACATAGAAAGACGGACGGAAGAAAAAGAGAAAGAGAGTTGTAGCAGATGGATGTGAATAATCAACGAAAGCCCTTATTATATTATTGGTTGATTGCCTTGCTGATTATGGGGGCAATCAATCTGTTTTTCCTGCCCTTTATGACGAAAAATACCATAGAGCAGGTCAATTATGATGTGTTTTTGACACAAATGCAGAAGAAAAATATCTCTCAGGCAGAGGTCAATGAGGATGTCATTTATTTCTACCTGAAGGATGAGGAAAAAACGAGCCACACAAACACAACGATTTTTGCGGAAAATCCACAGAAGGTATACTCTACCGTAAGGATGGATGATCCGCAGCTGGTGGAGCGGCTGTATAATGCGGGGGCTTCCTTCGGAGAGGTAAAGCCGAAGGAGGTTTCGCCTTGGTTCAGCACGCTGGTTATGTTTGTGGTCTTTTTCCTGCTGTGGCAATTTGTGATGAAAAAGGCCATGAGCAAGATGGGCGGCATCGGCAACGCCATGTCCTTCGGCAAATCCAATGCGAAGGTTTATGTGAGGGCGCAGACAGGCAAGACCTTCAAGGACGTTGCGGGACAGGATGAGGCCAAGGAGGCATTGCGTGAAATTGTAGATTTCCTGCATAATCCACAGAAGTATACGGAAATCGGTGCGGCAATGCCGAAGGGCGCACTGCTGGTCGGCCCTCCGGGGACAGGGAAAACCCTTTTGGCACAGGCGGTTGCCGGCGAGGCAGAGGTTCCCTTCTTCTCCATTTCCGGCTCGGAATTTGTGGAAATGTTTGTGGGCATGGGTGCGGCGAAGGTGCGTGACCTGTTTAAGCAGGCGAATGAAAAGGCACCCTGTATCGTGTTTATTGATGAAATTGATACGATTGGGAAAAAGCGTGACGGCAACGGCATGGGCGGCAATGATGAACGGGAGCAGACCTTGAATCAGCTTTTGACGGAGATGGATGGCTTTGACGGGAAGAAGGGGGTTGTCATTTTGGCGGCAACCAACCGCCCCGAAACCTTGGATAAGGCTTTGCTGCGCCCCGGGCGTTTTGACAGAAGAATCCCCGTGGAGCTGCCCGACCTGAAGGGCAGAGAGGCGATTCTTGCGGTACACGCAGAGAAAATCAAAATGGAGGAGGACATTGACTTCGGTGCGATTGCACGGGCAACCTCCGGTGCTTCGGGGGCGGAGCTGGCAAACATCATCAATGAGGCGGCGCTGCGTGCGGTGCGCATGGGGCGTGACCGTGTGTGCCAGAATGATTTGATGGAAAGCGTGGAGGTTATTTTGGCAGGCTACCAGAGAAAGGGCGCTGTCATTTCTCCCGAAGAAAAGCAGATTATTGCATATCACGAGGTGGGACACGCATTGGTAGCGGCAAGGCAGAAAAATTCCGCACCTGTGCAGAAGATTACGATTATCCCCAGAACGAGCGGCGCCTTGGGCTATACCCTGCAGGTAGACGAGGGCGAAAAATTCCTGATGAGCAAGGAGGAGCTGTTCAACAAGATTGCAACCTTTACAGGCGGGCGTGTGGCAGAGGAATTGAAATTCGGCTCTGTTACCACAGGGGCCTCCAACGATATTGAGCAGGCAACACGCTTGGCAAGAGGGATGATTACCCGTTACGGCATGAGCGATGAATTTGGGATGGTGGCACTGGAAACCATCAGCAATCAATATCTGGGTGGGGATACCTCCTTGGCTTGCTCCAATGAAACGGCAACAAAGATTGATGCGGCAGTGGTTGCGGTGGTAAAGCAGGCGCATGATAAGGCAGTGGAGATTTTGCAGGCGAACAGAGAAAAGCTGGATGAAATTGCGGCGTTCCTGCTGGAGAAGGAAACCATTACCGGTGAGGAATTTATGGAAATTCTGAACGGGACAAGAGCATAAAAAAAGGATAACGGAGTCGCAGGAGCGGTTCCGTTCAGACTGTAGACAATGTAATTTTTAGGTAGCGGAAGGGCTTGGGAAACAAAGCGTTTCCCAAATGGAATCCGCAGTAGGAATTCATTTCCGACGAGGAAAACAGCGAGTTTCAAGGCTTTTAAGCTGATGGAACTCGTCTGTTTATTCCTCTGTCTTAGCAAGTCGAAATCCTGATTTCGACTTAGGTGTCGACTTTGTCGACACCCTAAACGGAGTCGCAGGAGCGGTTCCGTTATTTTTGTGGCAGGGGATAGACATTTTTTTGGCGGGAGTGTAAAATAAAAAGGAGGCATGGAAAGGAAGGGAAGGCTTTATGTCGATTCATACGATACAATATGAAGGGATTGAAATTGAATACGAATTGACACGCAAGAACGTGAAATATATTAACCTGCGGGTGAATAAATATGGGAAAGTGGTGGTTTCCGCAGGGGAGCAGGTGCCGTTTGCCGTGATTGAGGAATTTGTGCAGTCCAAGGCGCTTTGGGTTATCACGCATTTGGCTGAAATTGAAAAGCTGCGCAGTGAGCGTGCGGATGTAAGCCTATATGACGGGAAAACGGTGTATTATCTGGGAAAGCCCTATGAGCTGAAATTGGAGCGGGGCGAAAAGCGGATTGCGATGGAGGGCGAGCGGATTTTGCTTTCTGCGCCGAAGCTGTATTCCGAGCCACTGAAGGAGGAATACCTTGCGTGGCTGAAGGGACAGGCAGAGAAAAAATTTGAAGAAATTATGGATAAAATTTATCCTTTGGTGAAAGAATATCATATAGCCAGACCGGAAATCAAAATCCGAAACATGAAAAGCATTTGGGGGAGCTGTACCACAACGGGAAGCACGATTCGCTTGAATTTGCAGCTGATGAAGGCGGATGAGGCGTGCATTGCGCAGGTGGTGCTGCATGAGCTGCTGCATTTTCGTTATCCGAACCATGGGAAGTCCTTTTATGACCTTTTGGGAAAGCTGATGCCGGATTGGCGGGAGAGAAAGGAACGCTTGGAGAAGGGCTTTAAAGATGGAATTTAGAAAGGGATTTGACAAATCCTGTTTTTGTGGTATAATGCTTTATAGTGATAAAATTATATTGCCGCGGAGTAGAGCAGTCCGGTAGCTCGTCGGGCTCATAACCCGGAGGTCGCAGGTTCAAATCCTGTCT
>NZ_CAKQVD010000088.1 GCF_934277605.1 uncultured Anaerotignum sp. | reverse complement strand
CCCAAGAAGGGGCGGCAGGCGAAGCCTGCTTTGCGTAGCAAAGTAATGAACAATTTGTTTTCCAAGCCCTTCCGCTGCTTTAAAATTACTTTATCTACAGTCTGAAGCCGACACATCGGTGCCGGCCTGCTTCGCCTTTTTTTATTCCTCCGTAGCAGGAGCCTGTCTCATGTTTACGGATGCCATTTTGAATTTATCATGCACCGCAACCATAGCCGCATCCACATCATCCTTCGCAATCAAAACAGTGATTTTGATTTCGGATGTGGAAATCATCTGGATATTTACCCCCGCATCATACATTGCCTCAAAGAACATTGCCGCAACACCGGGGTTGGTTGCCATGCCCGCGCCAACGATAGAAAGCTTCGCTGTGTTTTCATCATGCACAATTTCTCTTGCAGTCAGGCGTTCCTTGTTTTTCTCCAAAGCCTTCAGTGCGATATCCAAGTCATCCTCGCCAATGGTAAAGGAGATATTCTGCTTGCCGTCTGCACCTGTGGACTGCAAAATAATATCTACGCTAACCTTTTCCTTTGCCATCAAAGAGAATACCTCAAACGCCTTACCCGGCTCGTCATTGATGCCCATAATAGAAATACGGGATACCTTTTTATCTGCTGCAACGCCGCTAACCAGCATTCTTTCCATCTTTACGTCCTCCTTCACCTCTGTACCTTCCGCCTCGGACATACTGGAACGTACAACCAATTTCACATTGTATTTTTTCGCTACCTCAACAGAACGGCTGTGCAGCACCTTTGCACCCAAGGATGCCAGCTCCAGCATTTCGTCATAGCTGATTTCATCCAGCTTTACCGCATCCGGCACCACACGGGGATCTGCTGTATAAACGCCCTCTACGTCTGTATAAATTTCACACATATCTGCATTGAGGGCTGCCGCCAGTGCCACAGCGGAGGTATCAGAGCCGCCACGGCCCAATGTTGTGGTGTCGCCCACTGCATTTACCCCCTGGAACCCTGTCACCAGCACAACACTGCCTTCATCCAGCTCATTTTCAATCCGCTCTGTATTGATATGGCGGATGCGCGCATTGCTGTATGTATTTGTGGTTTCAATCCCCACCTGTGCCGCGTTCAAGGAAACCGCTCTGCCGCCAATGGCGCTGATTGCCATTGCCATCAGCGCAACAGACTGCTGTTCCCCTGTAGAAAGCAGCATATCCATTTCTCTGCGGCTGGGCTTGGCGTTGATTTCCTTTGCCTTCGCAATCAGGCCGTCTGTGGTCTTGCCCTGTGCGGACAGCACAACCACAACGTCGTTTCCTTCCATTCTTGTACGCATGATGCGCTTTGCAACATTAAACACTCTTTCGGCATTTGCGACGGAACTGCCGCCGTATTTCTGCACAATCAACATCGTCTTTTTCCTCCTGTATGTTTATCCTGCCGCTTCAGATGGGAAAATACATCTGAAAGAAAAGCAGTTTTATTCCGTTTCGATTTTTGCACCCTCTCTGTCTGCCTGCAAAAGCTGCAGCTTCCAGTTATGCGGAAGGGTGCCCAAATAAGCAGCCATTTCCTTTTGGAAGCCCGCTGCCTTGTCCCTTGTGACCATTGCCATCAGGGTAGAGCCTGCGCCGCTTAAATAGGTAGCAACGGCACCAAACGCCTTGGCGTGTTCAAAAATATCCTCCATGCCGTCAATCAGCTTCGCACGATAGGGCTGATGGATTCTGTCCTGCATGGCCATGTCAAAATTCTCATATTTCCCTGTCATCACAGAGGCAACCAAAAGTGCCGCACGGGATGCGTTGAAAACAACATCCTTTCTTGTGTAGCTTTCGGGCAAAACACTTCTGGAGGCACTGGTGGAAACGGGGAAATCCGGAACCATCACGGCAAAAATCAAATCCTCCGGCAGCTCCAGACGAACATATCCCATTTTTTCCTCCGTCTGTGCGCCGACCACCATGCCGCCGAACAGTGCCGGGTTGGAATTATCGGGGTGTCCCTCCAGGCTTGCCGCCATCTGTGCCAGCTCCTCTCTGTCGCAAGGTCTGCCTGCCAGCTCATTCGCCGCCAAAAGCCCCCCAACAATGCAAGCCGCACTGCTGCCCAGCCCTCTGGCCATCGGAATCTCATCCTCCTGAATCAGATGCACACCGGGCATTTTCAGTCCCTTCTTTTCATAAAAGAACTGCATGGTCTGATAAATCAAATTCGTTTCATCGGTGGGAATTTCAATCTCCTGCTTCCGCTTTACCTCAATGGTTAAGCCGCTCTCCTGCTCCTCCACCCAAATGTGGTTATAAAGCTGCACTGCTAAGCCGATGCTGTCAAAGCCCGGGCCCATGTTGGCGGATGTCGCCGGAATCTGAATATGAATCATTTTTTCGTTCCCTCCTAAATTACACGAAGCCTTTTTTCCGTTTCCCTCACTTACTCTCTTGCAATAATTTTTAAGGACTGCACTCCGGGCAAGCCCTCAATGCGTGTCATCAGTCTGCCCAGCTCTCCCTGCATTTCGTTGGTTTCAATCGTCACTGTCACGTTTGCAATGCCGTTGATGGGAATGGTCTGGTTAATCGTCAAAATATTTGCTCCCTCGGATGCAATGCTGTTCAGCACAGAGGACAGCAGCCCTCTGGTATGGTCAAGGTTCATGGAAATGGTTACGGTTTTCCCTCTTGTGTTTTCGTAAAGCGGATGTACCGCATCCCGATATTTATAGAAGGCGCTGCGGCTGATTCCCACACGGTTGACCGCATCCTGCACCGTTTTTTCCTTTTTACTTTCCAATAGATTTTTTACATCCATCACCTTCAAAAAGATTTCCGGCAGAACTGCTTTGTCTACGATATAATAATTCTTATCTTCCTTCAAGGTGTTCTCCTCCTGTTTTTGTTTTAAAAACATTTGTTTTCGACATAAGGACTATATCATAAATCCTTTTGCTTGACAAGTACAAATCCAAAAAAATGTCCTTCCCAGATGAATTTTTGCCGTTGTTTGAAAAAATTTCTTCCTTTTTCGATTTTTTTTGTACGCTTTTCCGTCAAATTCCTGCAAATGATAGGAATTTTTCCGCTTTACGGTTTTAAAAATCCTTTTTTTCTGTTAGAATAAGATGATTATGCTTGCGGCACGCTCGCAGACAAAGGAGTTTTGAGATGATAAAACAGACAAAATCCGTACAGGCAAAGCACGCACCTCTTTTGAGCCTTTTTCTGAACGGATATGAAAATATGCGTCAACGGATGGACGCACCCTGCCGTCGTCCCCTGCTCGATGTTGCCCCCTTGGCCTTCGGCAAGTGGTACTATGCGGCATTGGCACAGGAAACCATTCTTTCCCCTGCCAACCTCTTTGCATTGGATTTGGAAACAGATGCCGATGCAGAAACCGAATATGCCTATGCAATGCGCACCACGCCTGCCGAGGAGCAGCCCGATGCGGAATTTGTCTCCGAATACAGCTTTTCTCTGCTGTCCTATTCCACACAGGAGCATCCTTTGGTGGCAGATTTGCAGGCGCTCATTTCCCATTGCACGCCGGACCGTGCCACAGATGAAGGCGGCTTGCTCTTGGAGGCGGATAAAAAAGAAATCCTCTCCCGCCTGAGCCTGCAATCCGATTTTTATCTGGAATATCTCATGCGTCTGGCATGGCTGCATGGCTTGCTTGTGCCTATGCCCTCCATCCATACCCGTCGGGTGCAGCCCGCCTTGGAATGTGAGGATTTTTTCGCACAGGATACGGCAGATATCCTCTTTCAGCTTGGCGAATCCGCCTGCACGCTTGCGGCAGAACGGTTCATGGAAAGCATGGATTTGGAAAGCGGCATTGCACCGCCCGATTTTTTCTATCACTTATTGGAAAGCAATCAGGAAATTGACCGCATTTTCATAGATTTCTATAAAAAAGTGGATGTGGATATTGCGGAAATCTGGAAAATCCCGCCCGAACAGCTCAATGCGGAGGAACGCTCCATTGTTTCCTCCTTCCTTTTCACAGGCATTATGCTGGATAAATGGTTTCTGACACCCATGAGTCTCTTTTTCCATTTCATCCGCCCCATCTCCTTCACACCCGTGCGGTTTTATTCCTTGGTAAACACCTTGGCGTCCCTCATTTTGATGGAGCATAATGTGAGTGCGGAATTGTTCACGCCGCCCACCTATTATAGCCTGACCGCCTTGGGAAAACAGCTTTTTGCGGATGAAACGCTCTTGGATGTGGATAAACAGCGGATGCCACGCACCATGCCCTATGAACAGCTCCAAGCGGCTGTTTTGCAGGAGGCAGAGGCGCAGGAAAGAGAGCTGCTCTTTTTGATGGAGGTCGTCCCCGATGTGCTTTCCGTCAAAATCACACAGGGCGGCGATGCGGATTTATGGAGAATCATCGAGGTCGGGCAGGATATGGATTTGGATACCCTTTGCAGAGACCTCTGCGGTGCCTTCTGCATGGAGGATTTGCCCGATTATCTGCTTTCCGTCCCCGATAAAAACGGCTTCCCTCTGGAATATTCCACCCTTGGCTCCAAGCGCTCCTTGAATAAGGCAAACGGCAAGGCCCTGCAGGAATTGCCCTTGGCAGTCGGCAGTCTGCTCACGCTCTATCCCACCCATAGCAAAGCCGCCTTTCTCACACTCGAAATTCTGGAAAAGGGCAAGGGAAACCCCTATCTTATGTATCCGAGAGTGACAAAGCAAAGTCCCAAAATGGTTGAGCTTGAAAAAATGGATGAAATGTTCTAATGAATAAAATGCTCTAACGGATAAAATGTTCTAATATATGATAGTCTCTTTATGTTTGAAAGAAGGTAATGCAATCATGACAGTATTGACACACGCCCATGGCGGCGATTTGGACGCAATCCAAAGCACCTACGGCATTCCCAAGGAGGAAATCATTGATTTCAGCGGCAACATCAACCCTCTGGGCTTTCCCGAAAAGGCAGAGACCGCCCTGAAGGAAAATCTCCGCCTCATCTGCACCTATCCCGATAAACGATATCAGGCGCTCCGTGCGGCAATCGGCACCTATACCGGCGCAGATCCCGCCCATATCGTTGTCGGCAACGGCTCCACCGAGCTGATTTCCACCTTTATCCAAACGGTTCATGCGTCCCATTCCGTCATCATGGGGCCTGCCTATTCCGAATATGAACGGGAAATCTCTCTGGGCGGCGGCAAATTTGAATATTTCCCCTTGAAGGAGGAGGATAATTTCCAACTGAATCTGCCCGCCCTCTTGGAAACGCTGACCGAGGATGTGGGTATGTTTGTTGCCTGCAACCCCAATAACCCCACAGGCACCGCCATCCGCATAGAGCAAATGCGTGCCATTCTTTCGCACTGCAAAAAAATCGGTGCCTCTGTGATGATTGATGAAACCTATATCGAGTTTTCCGATATCCTGCCCGAAATCTGCTCCATCCCTCTGGTCAAGGAGTTTGA
>NZ_CAKQVD010000087.1 GCF_934277605.1 uncultured Anaerotignum sp. | reverse complement strand
CCTGTTTTCAGAATAATGTCATTGATTTCTTTGCTTTTCTGTCTGGTTAAATCCTTTTTTTCTCCGTTAAAAAGCTCACACCAGATTTCCAATGCACATACCTTTTCCCGCCGTTTTGTTGCATGAATATTCATTTCAAAGCCATCATTCTGAATAAAACTGCGTCTTGTAAATAAGTCCAGTGTATCCCAGTTTTCCGGCAGCAATCGTTCCAGATATGCCTGAATATCTCCTGTCAGAGGGCTTTCCTCCAGATGCCTGTCCTGCTCCTCCTTCGCCATGCAGTCAAGTTCTGTATCATCAATGTGGATTTTTTCCTTCTGCCGAAAAAGTACAACCGCCTCAGCCCATATCTGGTCTACGGCTTCCTTTGTCAGATCTCCCCATACCTGCTTTGTTATCCTGTCGGGGTTTACATCTACGGGCCAGAAACGGCGGTTCCCCGTCATATCCTTCAGAAAATCATAGGTATTCGTGGTGCCGAAAAATACGCACTGTCGCTTGAAGGTTTCAACGTGGTGTCCGTATGCGGCTCTGTAGGAATCCTCGCCCTTTGCGGTAAATTGCTTGATAGATTCCACCTCATGTCGCTTCAATGCCGACAGCTCCGCCATTTCGATAATCCAGAAGCCCTGTATCTGCTCGTAGGCCTCCTTTCCCTGCACCGTAGTCAAGGAATCAGAAAACCATTCCTGCCCCAGCTTTTTCAAAAGAGAGCTTTTCCCACAGCCCTGCGGGCCGACCAGAACCAGCACGTTATCATACTTTATGCCCGGCACAAATATCCTCGCCACTGCGGCTACAAGTGCCTTCTTCGTGACCTCTCTGGTGTATCGGCTGTCCTCTGCCCCCTGATATTCAATCAGCAGCGTTTCCAATCTGGGTACACCATCCCAAACAAGCCCTTCCAGATAATCCCTGACAGGATGGTAGCGGTTTTCGTTGGCAACCAGTGTCCATGCGTCCTCAATCGTAGATTTTCCTTTGATTTGGTAAATCTTCTCCATGTAATGCCGCAGTCCTGCATCGTCCGCATCTGTCCAGTCTCTTTCCTTTTTCTCTTTTTCCCATGGCGTTTCGCCAAATACCCTGTATTTTTTCGTAAATTCATTTTTACGGATTTTTCCCTTTAAAGCTCTGTCATTCGCTAAAATGATTTTTGCATTGTTGATGGTCGGCAGGCAGCGTCCTTTGGAATCCACATCCAGACGCAAAGCCCATTCATCCTCTTCCGTTTCTCCATCCTCCGAAAGATATTCCCCGAAGTCCTTTTTCATTTCTTCCTGTCTTTCCCTGTGCTTCAGCAGGCGCACCCTTTCATCATTCGATGCAAGCTCCAGCATCCTCAGATAAGAAGGCAGCTTTACCGTAGGTGTTCCCTGCGTGGCATCCTCGTCCAGTTCCCTGAACTTATGCAGGCGCACCAGATCAAAGGCATTGCACAGCACACCGCCTGCGGGGTCTGTTGCATGATTGGAGTACAGGAACTTCCCGTCATCATATACAATTGCCCCGGCGGCAGTGCTGCCGGCAGCGTAGGTGTATCTCCCCTCCACAGCACAGGCAGTATATACGCCCGGAAGAAAGCGTTCCATTGCCTCCTCTACGGTATATGTACGGCAAAAATCCCCGACTGTCCCTTTTTTCGTTGTGGGGTCTTCCTGCTTTTTCAGCAGGCTTTCCCTCTTTTTCAGTGTCCTGCCCGAAGTTGGCCACTCTGTCACATCATGCCAGTCCTTATATTTCGCAAGCACCGCATCTGCGGAAAGAAAAGCCCCTTCCACAGTTTTGTAAACATACTCCGCATTCTGGCTCGTACTCGGCCAAAACATCAGACGGTGTGCCTGATAGGTGGTATCATCGAATTGGTCTATCCCGATTTCTTCTGCTACCTTACGGGAAATTGCCTCGTATTCCTCTGCACTGACAGAACGGTCTAATGGAATCAGCAGGCGCAGACGAGGCTTTTCCGGCGTATGCTTATGCGTGGAATACACGCACCATGCACAGGAGAGGAAGATGTCCAGTTGGTCGCAGAAATCCTCAGCGGCAAAGTCCGCATCCAGAGTCAGAATATCTCTGCAATCCACATGATCCGCCTTTCTGCGTCCATTCCGCAGCTTGCCGCCGACAAAGCCGCCAACATCCTTGATAGCGTCCTGCTGCGCTTTTGTCATGTTGGCGTATTCCCCCTGTGTTTCTGTGGTTCTGCAGGTTGTCCGCAATCGCTCCTTTAATTCATCCCATGTAATAGCCGTATTCTTCCAAAGAACCGCTGTACGGCTTACACCGGTTGCAATATAAAGCTTTCGCATGATTTTCCCCCTCCTTTCTTAATCCTTCCTGTAATACTCACATTCATACGCATCCGCATTTAACGGCAGTCCGGGTGCCCATTTGATAGGCTGCCCCATCAATGCCGCAACCTCCTGCGCAGAGCTGCGGTCTTTCGGTTCATCCAGAATAACCTCATCATGCACATGGAAAACCACTCTGTAACCGGCTTTATCCAGCTTTATAATATTTTCTGCCAGACAATCTCTTGCGAAGGCCTGCACGATGTTTTCGACCAATTTACCGCCCCAGGTTTCTAACCGCTGCCATTTACCGTTATGGATTCCCATGTATGTGATGGATTTTCCGCCGAAACGGTTTTCTCCGATTTGCGGCTTTACATACGCGATTCTCCTGCCGCTTGGTAAACCGATAAACAAAATACCTGCCTCTCTGATAAAGCTGATACCATGCGGCAATCTTCCGGGTTTTCCTTTGATTGCGTCCATGGCCGCATTCTGCACTGCCCTCCAGAATCTGACGATAGCAGGGTTGGAGGCTCTCCACATCTCCACCAGCTCCGGCAATTCATCCTCATGCAAGCCCATATCCAATGCCCCCATGTCAATCAATGCTTTTGTACCGCCGCCATACCCAAGGGCCAATTCTGCAATTTTCCCCTTCTGCCGCAAATGCCCGTTGATACCATGCTTCACAACAGGAACATGAAACATCTGGGATGCCGATGCACAGTAAATGTCTCCGCCTTCTGCAAATACATTCAGCCTCCACGCTTCATCTGCAAGATAGGCAATCACACGCGCCTCGATTGCGGAAAAGTCCGATACAATAAATCTGCATCCATCAGAGGGGATAAGCACTGTCCGAATCAGCTCCGAAAGTGTCTGTGGGACTGGGAAAAGCATGCGGAAGATATCATACTCTCCCCCTCGCACCAGCTCTCTCGCAAGGTCTAAATCCTGCAAATGGTTCTGCGGAAGATTCTGCACCTGCAAAATTCGTCCCGCCCATCTGCCTGTGCGGTTTGCGCCGTAAAATTGCAGAATGCCACGCACACGCCCGTCCTTGCAGACAGAACGCTCCACCGCCTCGTACTTTGCCACAGATGTTTTCGCCGTTTCCGCTCTCAGCCTTAGCACCTTTTTCAGGATTTCATCCTTTGTTGTGGTAAGGATGGTTTTCAGATTCTTTTTATCCAAACCGGGAACAGCCTCTCCCGTTCTCTCCTCTATCCAGCGTTTCAGCTGCGCCACTGAGTTTACATTTGCAAGTCCTGTAATAGTCTGCAGTTGCATTTTGCAGTCCTCTTTATGGGCGTTGTTATAGGAAATTGCATTTTGTGCCAGTAGGGAATCCGCAGCCACACCGCAATCAAGGATATGCTGATCTGCTTCCCACAACCTCTGCTCACTCTCTGCCATAGGGAAACGGGAAATCTTCTTTTTAATCGCCCGTTCAACCGCTACGTCCTGCACGCAATACTCCTTGAATACCGCCCACTTTTCAGAATCATGCTGCGGAAGGTTTCTTGTTCTGCCGCCATTTACCTTTGTCGGCTTGCAGGGCTTTGAAAAATAATTGATTAACGCCTTCCCTCTTGCATCCTTTTGTTCCTGCAGCCCAAGAGCCTCGGCCACACCTGCCAATGTCTGCGGCAAGCCCAGTTCCGCCGCAGCCACAGCAGAACACCGCCACTGCTCCGGCGGCATTGGCATTTTCAGATAGGCTGCAATGCAGGTTCTTTCAAAATTGGCATTGTAGGCAGTTTTGATAATCTTCGGATCTGTAAGGGCTTCTGTAATTTTTTCCGGCAGGGCTTCACCGCTTGCCAGATCTACAATCTGAATATCCTCGTCATCAAAAGCATAGGCAAAAAGCAGAATTGTAAAATCAGGGGCTTCCGCATAGCGGTAAACCCCCGTTTTTAACAAATCCTCACTGCTGTATGTTTCAATGTCTATCGACAGTTCTTTCATTCAGCATCCCTCAATTCTTACTGGAGGAAATCGTCAGAATCCTCAATCAAGCCTGCAAAATCATCCTCTGCCTTGCTTCTTCCACCCAGAGGTTCTCCGTCTCTCGTTTTCATCAGATGATTCAGACCGCAGGCAACCCCTTTGTTTCCGTTATTATTAAAGGCAAAGAAGTTGATAGACGCATGACCGTAGCAACCGCTGTAGAGGTCTGTACTGTCAATGATTTTCTGGCCGTTTTTGTAAACCAACCCGGGCTGCTGCTTGCAGTTTGCGTTTACAAAGTAATGCCCTGCGTATACCTCGTCCTCAGGTCTTTCTACATCACCGTCACGCAGGGGCAACTTCATCGCTGCAGGGATTTTTCCGCCAAACTTGCCGATGCCCGCCTGCTTTGCCGACTCCACCGCTCTGTTGATGGCATTGATTGTTTTTGTATCCGTCTTAGGAATCAGCAGGGATACGGAATATTTTTCCTCACTACCGTTGATGCTCTTTGGCTCAAATACATTCAAAAAAGAAAATCTTACTTCACCTGTTACTACCTTTGTTGCGTTGTTCATATTTTCCATAAATCTCTCATCCTTTCTCATTCTTCGATTATCGTTTCAAAATCTTTTACCGCTGCATCTGCGGAATGTAGTGCAGGGCGTTTATCCGATTCCGGCACCAGAGTCGGCTTACCCGCGGGCTTTATCACAAATTCACCCAATAAAGCATTGAAATCCTTTTTCCCCAGATATTTTTCCAAAGCACCGATACCAATCAGCTTTCTGGGGTAGAAGCTGTCCTCGTTGTATCCCTTTGCAATCAGCTGTCCGGCAATCAACGTATCATCGATGGAAAATGCTCTGTTGCTTCTGCCTTCCACAACCTTGTAACCGGGGAATACAGTGCCGCGGTTTACCGCTTCATCCAAGGCATAGTCCTTGATCAGCGTGGCCCACTTAGCAAGTGCCTCCGCCTGCTCCAGAATCTCTGAAATTTCTTCCGTTGTCAGCTGCGCAGGCTTTTTGAAATCATACTTTGCCATTTCCTGCTTCCTTTCTGCGTATGCTCTGCAGAACGGACGGGCTTTGCAGAAGTTTGTATCGCAGTGATCGCCGGCACAATATTCCTCTGTTCCGGAAAAGGCTTTCTCCGCTGCCGGTCGAATTTCCTCGCCCCATGCCCGCAGCTCCGCCGCTGTCATAACAGCATCATCGATGTTATCAATAC
Source organism: uncultured Anaerotignum sp. (assembly GCF_934277605.1). GTDB lineage: Bacteria > Bacillota > Clostridia > Lachnospirales > Anaerotignaceae > Anaerotignum_A. Next base: position 244 of record NZ_CAKQVD010000087.1, on the reverse strand, counting down.
GGGGCTGGAAGATGCACATATCGATTTCTTCAATGTCATAAAGAAAATCGTAGGTCTCTAACGCACCCAAGGCATATAAACGCATTTGAGGATTTCCTTCCGCTTGAATTGGCACACCCTTTCCGTATTTCAGGTCTATGATCTGCAATCTTCTGTCACTGATAATAACGCAGTCCCCCGTACCAAATCCCTCCGGCACATATTTTGAAAAATCAAGCCTCTGTTCTAAGAGCAGGATTGCATC
>NZ_CAKQVD010000086.1 GCF_934277605.1 uncultured Anaerotignum sp. | reverse complement strand
GTCTCTGCCAATGCAGAGACCATCTCCAACAAAATATTTTTATTTTTTCACTGTCTACTTGACAGGGGGCACTTCAATCCGCCTTCGCTCTCCTGTCTTTATTTTTTAAACAGCCCTCTGTATTTTTTCTGCCATGTAACCTCCTGCATCGGCTCCGTTGTCTGTGCGCCCTCCGCATTGCGTCCAATCAAAATCAGCTTTCCCTCCGCCGTCAGATAGAACTGCTCCGCACTCCAAGCCTCGCCTGCCTGCATCTGTGCCGCCTCCAAGGAGGCCTTCGTCAGCAAATCTGCCAGCGTCACTGCCTTCTGCCCCACAAGGTCAATGTTTTTCGCAAAGCAAACCGGCTTGCCGTCCTTCGTCCCCTCCCAGTAAATCGAAAGGAAATCCTTTGTGCATACGCCCGTTTTCGCCCGCAGACGCAAAAGCCCGTCCGCCTTCTTTTCCTCCGCAGAAAATGCGTCAATCAAGTCCTTCATCTTCTTTTGCAGGGTTTCATTCAGGCTTTTTTCATATTTCGCATCATTCAGGCCGACAATCACAGGCACCTCCACGTTGTAGCCGCCCTCGTCCGCCTTCAGCCTTTGCACCGCCACAATCGGCTCTGTGCCGCTTCTCATTTCCAATGTCACCTGCTTCGTTTCATGGTTAAAGCTGACCTCCCCCGTATAATACGCAGAAATCACCGCTTCATCCACATAAAGACAGCCGTTGATCATCTTCGGCGCATCCGGCAGTGTTACTGCGTAATCATTCAAGAGTGCCTCTCTCTCTCCGGAGCGTATCCGCAGGGTGCGGCCCCGATAGGAGACCACCGTTTTTTTCTCCTCCTGCTCCCACGTGACCGAGCCGCCCAAGCCCTCCATGGTGTTTCGCAGGGGCAGCAGCAGCTTGCCGGTATCCTCGAAATAAAGCGGCATATTCTCCATGTTCTCCAAGGTTTTTTTGCCGTTCTCCTCGCTCTCTGTTTCCCGCTGCGTTTCCTTTTCCAAAGAGGTTTCCGTTGCCGTAACCTCTATTTTATTGCGTGCAATCAAACTCATGGAAAGTGTCAGCGCACCGCCCAAAAGCACCGCTCCCGCCGCCGCAATAATTGTAACCTTTTTCAATGTCATATTGCTCCCTCTTTCTGCTTTCGCTCAGAAAGTATCTTTCATGCTTCCTCTGTCGAGAGGAGCTCCTCCGGCTCATCCACAACCGTCTCCGTCTTGCGTTCGGGAAGGTTCTTCCCAATAAGGATTTCCTTCTCCGCCAGATGAATACTCATTCCCTTCGTTTCCATGTCCCAAGTCAGCTCTGCCCCAAGCAGCTCCGTCAAGCCCCTCAGCTTATAATAGGTAACGCCGTCCTTCCTGCGGCTATCAAGCGTAACCGTCTTTCCTTCATAGGAAATATGGCTTTCGTCATATTTTACCTGTACATTCTCCTCAGGCAAAAGCAAAACCTGCTCCATGTAAGCAAACAGCTGTCTTGCCTTTTCCGCAGAAATGTAATATACACCGTTTTCATAATACAGCTCCGTCTCGCCGTCTGCCGTGTCGGTCTGCACCTGCATTTCCTGCAATTCGCCCCTTCTCCAAGGGTTTGCCGCATCAAAATCCGTCGGGTCCCAGCCACGCCGAGCGGTGTCCTCTCTGTTGATTTTCTGCACAGCTGCAGGCTGCAAGGGCTCCTTCACAGTCCCACGATACATCCGCACCGTTGTCCCGATGGGGCAGTTGTCATAAATCCACTTCACATCCTTCACAGTCAAGCGGATACACCCTGCGGATGCCGTCGTTCCCAGCTTGTTGTATTCGTCATATTCCAGCGTGCCCTTGTTCCTCTGATAATACGGCACAGAATGGAACAAATAAGGCCCGGAAATGCGTGTCGCATATTGTCCCCAAACATTTCCGTATAACGCTCTCCATTCATATTTTGCAGAGGTGCGGAAGGTTCCCTCCGGTGTTTCCTTCCCGCCGCTGCAACGGAAGGCCTTGATTGGCACCGTATATTTCCCTGCCGCATCCTTTTCGTAAACCGTCACCACATTCGCCGTCAGGTTTACCGTTATATAATAGGGCTTACTGTTCTTTTCTGCCGCAAACGCCGTTCCGCCCAAGCCAAACAGCAGCAAGCAAAACACCAATACACCCAAACTCCATTTTTTCATAACCCTTCTCCTTTGCCAAAAATAATATTAGAATAACTCTTTTTTCTCTTTATACATTATAAGGAAGGAGCGGACAAGAATCAAGAAACACTTTCTTAAAAATCATTGAATTTTTCGGAAAAATGCAAAAAAACAGGGAAAATCCCCTCTCCGAGAATCCTCCCTGTCTCTTTTTCTTAAATATTCTTCAGCTCCCGAAAGCTTTGGAACAATGTTTTATACAAATCCTTATAAAGCGTAAAGAACCTTGCATACGCACCATTGGCATCCATGTTCGGCTCGGAAACATCCTTTTTCCGCACCAGTGCGTTGCAGGCTGTCTCTAAATCGGGATAAATCCCTGCGCCAACGCCTGCCAAAATCGCCGCACCCAATGCACCGCCTTGGTCAGATTGCACCGTGCTGACCGAGCAGCCGTACATATCCGCCAGCATTTGTCTCCAGAAGGGGCTTCTGCCGCCGCCCCCGCAAATCATCATGTCCTCAATGGGTACGCCAATTTCACGGAACACCTCAACACATTCCCACTGGGAGAAGGAAATCCCCTCCATAACGGAACGAATCAAGTGCGGTCTTTCGTGCATCGCAGAAAGTCCGAAGAACACCCCTCTGCAATCGGGATCGGGGTGCGGAGAGCGTTCTCCCATCAAATAGGGCAGATAAATCAGCTTTTCAGAGCCGATTGGCACACGCTCTGCCTCTGCCGTCATAATTTCATAGGGGTCTACGCCCTTTTCTGCCGCCTCAGCCATTTCCGGTGCGCAAACCCGGTTCCTCAGCCATTGTAAGGAAAGCCCTGCCGCCTGCGTGCAGCTCATAACCGTCCATTTCCCCGGCACAGAGGCACAAAGCGTATGCACTCTGCCCTTGGGGTCAAGCGCCATTTGGTCGGAAACCGCATAAACCACCGCAGAGGTGCCAATCGTGGTAAAGGCCTTCCCCTGCGAAACAATGCCTGTCCCAATCGCAGCCGCAGGGTTGTCCCCCGCACCGCCGACCACAATCGTGCCTTCCGCAAGTCCCGTCAGTGCCGCCGCCTCCTTGTGTACCACGCCGGTCACATCCTGCGATTCATACATCCTCCCAAGCAGTCTTTTTTCAATGCCAAGTCCCTCCAGAATCTCATCCGACCAATTCCGCTTTGCAACATCCATCAGCTGCATACCGGAGGCATCGGAAACCTCTGTGGCATATTCGCCCGTCAGCTTGTAACGGATATAATCCTTCGGCAAAAGGATATGCGCGCATTTTGCGTACAGCGCAGGCTCATGCTTTTTCACCCAAAGAATCTTTGCCGCCGTAAAGCCCGTAACCGCAGGGTTGGCTGTAATCCGAATGATTTTTTCCGCACCTAAAATGCGGTTCATATCCGCAACCTCCTCGCCGGTTCTCTGGTCGCACCAGATGATAGAGCGGCGCAGTACATCCCCCTTCTCATCCAGCATAACCAAGCCGTGCATCTGTCCGGAAAGCCCAATGCCCTTAATGTCGGCAGGATTTATGCCCGCTTCCTCCAGCACAGCACGCACCCCTTGGACAACCGCATCCCACCAGTCCGCAGGCTCCTGCTCTGCCCAGCCGTTCTGCTCCTGATATAAGGGATATTCAAATGTTTTCGCTGTGATTGGATTGGCGTCCCTGTCAAACAGCACTGTCTTTGTGCCGGAAGTCCCAATATCAATACCCAGTAAATATTCCATAGTCACACCGCCGTTTCTGTTAGGAAAGCATTATAATTTGATAACTGCCTTAACCACGTTTTCCTTGTCGTTGATGGCAGCCTCGTAAGCCTCTTGGATGTGTTCAAAATCAAATTCATGTGTCGCAACCATTCCAATGTCAATGCCGTTTGCAACTGCGGAAATTGCCTTTGCATAGAGGTTTCTGTAACGGAATACGGATTCAATTCTTGCTTCCTTCGCCATAATCTGTCCAAAGTTGAATTTCACCTCGGGGTCAGCCGCCATGCCCACCAGTGTGATGGTGCCGCCCTTCTTTACCAAATAGGGTGTCTGTGCAATCGTCACAGGGGAGCCTGCTGTTTCAAATACCTTCTCAATGCCTGCGCCGTTTGTGAGTGTCTCAATCTCCTTCAGCACATCCTTTTCCTTCGCATTGATTACTCTGGTTGCGCCCATCTTCATTGCATAATCCAGACGCTTCTGTGCCATGTCCACCACTGTGATATCCGTTGCGCCGCAAGCCTTACAAGCCAGCAGTGTCATCAAGCCGATACAGCCGGAGCCAAGGATAATACACTGGTCGCCCATGCCAACCTTGCCCTGATGTGCTGCGTGCAGTCCAACGGCGAATGGCTCAATCAAAGCACCCTCCTTTGTGGACATCCCTTCGGGCAGCTTGAAGCACATATCCGCAGGGAACGCAATATAATCCTCGTTGCAGCCCTGTACGGGAGGTGTTGCCAAGAAAACAACATCGGGGCAGAGGTTATATCTGCCGGATTTGCAAAATTCACAATGTCCGCAGGTAATGCCCGGCTCCAGTGCAACCTTGTCGCCAACCTTGAGGCCTGTTACGCCCTCGCCCAGCTTTTCCACAACGCCGCCTGCCTCATGGCCCAGCATCAATTCGCCATCCACCACGAAGTCGCCGCATCTGCCATCCTTGAAATAATGCACATCGGAACCGCAAATACCAACGTATTCAATCTTCACCAAAACCTCGCCCGCCTTGGGTTCGGGAACGGGTGTCTCTCTGATTTCCATTTTGTTTAAGCCTACCATATAAGCCGCTCTGTTTTTCATCTTTATCTCCTCGCTTTCGCTTTCTTAAAATACCTTTTTTACGAGCCTTCCGCTCGAAAGCTCTTCCTTTTTATGATAACAGTATCGCCCCAATTATGCAAGAATTATGCGTCCCCACAAGAACAGTTTTTCAGAAAAAAAGAAGAGGTATCATCCTCAAAAAAGTCGAAAATGATACCTCAAATTTACAAATCAATCACAAAATATCAAATTTGCATCTTCTTATTCTGTAATCTGACCGTTTTCTTTATACATCTTTACATATTCATCTACGTTATCGGAAGTAATCAAAACCTCTTCGATATCTGTATCAATCTGTGTTTCTTCGCCTGTCAGCAGCTTGTGTACTGTTTCCAGGTTCAGTGCTGCCAAATCGATTGCAGACTGCAGGCAAGTAGATGTCATGGAGCCGTCCTGAATCAGCAGACAAGCCTCTGCTGTACCGTCAACGCCGTATACCAGCATATCTTTATAAGTGGGGTTGCCCTTTACAACCTCCAAAGCACCTGCTGCCATGTTATCGTTCATGGAGATAACTGCATCAATCTTGCCGTGTGCTGTTGTCCAGTCCTCCATCAGAGACATTGCTTCGTCCTTGTTCCAGTTAGCGAAGTCCTCGCCAACAATCTGTACGTCAGGTCTCTGGTCAAAGAATACCTCCTGCCATGCGATACGTCTCTGGTCAGCGTGGAAGTTGCCGGAGGGCCCCTTCAGAACAACAACCTTTGCATTTTCGGGAACCTGTGTCAGTGCCAGCTCAGCGTTAACCTGTGCCTGGTTGTAAGGATCGGCATCGACAGAGGATGCGCCCTCAATGCCTTCAATTCTGGAGTTTGTTGTGATTGCAACCAGACCTGCCTGTACGATTTTTTCAACGTAAGGTCTCTGTGCTTCGCCGTTGTTGGGCTGTACGATGATTGCATCATAGCCGTTTGCGATTGCGTTTTCAATGGCAGCGTTTTCCTTTGCATCGTCAGCCTGGCCGTCAAATACCTTCAGCTCGATGTCGTCATATTTGTCTGCTGCCGCTACCATTTCGTTTGCCAGCCATGCTGCGAAGGAGTCGGACTGTGCTCTTGCAATATACGCTACCTTGTAGGTTTT
>NZ_CAKQVD010000085.1 GCF_934277605.1 uncultured Anaerotignum sp. | reverse complement strand
TGCGCTGATGCTGGCGTTGGAGGATGGCGAAGGCTTGGAGGAGGTGCTGGATGTGGAAAAGGCATTGAAATATATTGCGGCAAATGTGGCGTTGGCGAATTTTGACAGCTATTTGGGCAATACCACGCATAACTTTTATCTTTATGAGGAAAACGGACGGTTCACAATCATTCCTTGGGATATGAACCTTGCCTTTGGCGGCTTTGGCGGCGGCGAGGTGGATATTTATGAGCCAACCAAGCAGAGCATGGGCGGTGGGCCTCAGCAAAGGGGCGAAAAAGAAAACGCAGCACAGGGCAATCCGCCAAATGCGGAAAAGCAATCCGAAGATATGCCGCAGGGCAAGCTGCCAAATGCGGAAAAGCAATCCGATGATATGCCGCAGGGCAATCCGCCCGAACAGCCCGATGGCGAAAATATGTCTGCCGGAAAAGGTGGAAATCAGCCGCCCGATTTGATGAGCAGCAGCGAAAAGCCCTTGGTAACAGCCCTTTTGGAGAACGAAGCCTATTGCACCATGTATGAGGGATATTTGCGGGAGCTTGCGGAAAAATATCTGACAGAGGATTACATGAGCGCACTGGTTACAAAGCTGTATGAATTGATTGCGCCCTATGTGCAGGAGGATGCAACGGCATTTTGCACCTATGCGGAATTTGAGCAGGCCTGCTCGATTGACCCGACCGATCCGTATTCCTTGGTTTACTATGCGGTCAATATGTCGGAAAGCATTGAAGCACAGCTAAACGGCGGCGAGCCAACCTTCAACACAAGCAGCATGAAGGGTGGCGGCATGGGCGGTCAGCCGAAGGGAGAGCGAGGCAATCCACCCGATTTCAGCGGCGAAAAGCCTGATTTGCCCGAACAAGCACAGCAGGAGACACAGGCGGCCAAGCTGACAACGCAGACAGATGCGGCGGAGACACCCATGCAAAGCGGCGGCGAGCGGGGCGGTCAGCCGAAGGGAGAGCGGGGCGGCCCTCCCGGAATGCCCGGGCAGCAGGGCGATAAGCAAAGCGTGAGCCTTTCGGAATGTCTGCCGACGATTGCCGTTTGCGGCGGTGTGTTTGCGGTCGGGGCAGTGATATTGCTTCTCTTTCGGCGAAAGAAGGAGCTAAAGCCGCCGAAGGAGCAGTAAACAGAGAGCCTTTTTGGATAAAAATTGGGAACGGTTGTTCCCTTTTTTTATTTGTTATGCTATACTCTTACTATACGAAAAAAACGGAAAGGAGGGGAACGCATGGAGGAGATTACACTGACCGGCGAGGTTGAGGATATTATTTATCAAAACAAGGATAACGGGTATACGGTTTTTTCGCTGACAACCGAGGCGGAGGAGGTAACCTGTGTCGGCACTGTGCCGCAGATTCACAGCGGCGAAACCTTGGAGATTCACGGCAGTTGGGCCATGCACCCCCTTTACGGCAAGCAGATACAGGTGCAATATTACGAAAAATCCATGCCGACCACCACCGCAGGAATGGAAAAATATCTTTCCTCCGGAATGATTAAGGGCATTGGGGCGAAAACGGCAAAGCGGATTGTGGAACGCTTTGGCGAGGCGACGTTTTATGTGATTGAGGAAAAGCCCGATTTGCTGACAGAGCTAAAGGGCATTAGCTATGACAAGGCACAGAGGATTTCCGCCGCCTTTTGCGAACAGCATGAGCTGCGCCGTGCCATGATGTTTTTGCAGGGCTTCGATATTTCCCCTGCCTATGCCATGAGGATTTATAAAAAATATAAGGCACGCACCTTTGAAATTGTGAAGAACAACCCCTATCGTCTGGCGGATGAGGTGCTTGGAATCGGCTTTAAGATGGCGGATAAAATGGCGGCAAGCGCAGGCATTGCGGAGGATGATCCCAACCGTGTGAAGGCGGCTGTGAAATATGTGCTGAATACGGCGGCGGCAAACGGCGATTGCTATTTGCCGAAGGAGCGGCTGATTGCGCAGGCGGTGGATTTGCTGCATTTGCATCCGTTGGCGGTGGAAAATGCCATTCGGGATTTGCAGGTGAACAGTCAGCTTTGGCAGGAACGGCTGAACGATGTGGATTGTGTCTATCTGAATTATTATTTTTATGCGGAAATGTCTGTGGCGAAGCGTCTGCTGGAGCTTTCCGCAGACTATGATGCACCGAACATGGAGGCTGTCGCAACGGAGATTGCAAGGGTGGAGAAGGAAACAGGCGTGGTTTTGGCAGAGGAGCAGCGTGCGGCAGTGGCAGAGGCCTTAAGCTGTGGCGTGCTGATTATCACAGGCGGCCCCGGCACAGGGAAAACCACAACCATCAACACCATCCTCAGAATTTTGAAAAAGGAGGACTTGGATGTGGTCTTGGCGGCACCGACGGGGCGTGCGGCAAAGCGCATGACCGAGGCAACCGGCATGGAGGCGCAGACGATACATCGCCTGTTGGGAATCAGCTTCATCGGGGAGGACACCCGCAGGCAGACCTTTGATAAAAATGAGGAATCGCCCATTGAGGCAGATGTGATTATCATTGATGAAAGCTCCATGGTGGATATTGTGCTGATGCAGGCACTCCTGCGTGCGGTGGAAAGCGGCTCCCGCTTGATTTTTGTGGGGGATGTGGATCAGCTCCCTTCTGTGGGGGCAGGGAATGTGCTGAAGGATATGATTCGCAGTGAACGGCTGAAGGTGGTGCGTTTGCAGCATGTATTCCGTCAGGCGCAGGAAAGCGCAATCATTATGAATGCGCACCGCATTAACCAAGGGGAGGAGCCTATTTTGAATGAAACGGGAACGGATTTCTTCTTTATGCGCCGTGCCTATGCGGAGGAGGTTGTCGGCACCATACAGGAGCTTGTGACAAAGCGGCTGCCACGCTTTACAGGCTGTGACGGTATGCAGGAAATGCAGATTCTTACCCCTATGCGAAAGGGAACCTTGGGGGTGCAGAATTTGAACCAGGTGCTGCAGCAGACCTTGAACCCGCCTGCCTCGGATAAGAGAGAGGTGCAGTTTCGGCAGATTACCTTCCGTGAGGGCGATAAGGTGATGCAGATTAAGAATAATTATAATATTGTTTGGCGCATTTACGGTGCAATGGGAAAGCGTGAGGATGAGGGCTTAGGCGTTTATAACGGGGATGCAGGCAGGATTCTTTCGATTGATTCCCATGCGGAGCAGCTGCGGGTGCTGTTTGATGACGGAAAGCTTGTGGAATATGATTTCAGCCAGCTGGAGGAATTGGAGCTTGCCTATGCCATTACCATTCATAAATCGCAGGGGAGTGAATACCCTGTGGTAATTTTGCCTGTTTACAGCGGGCCGCCCATGCTGATGACCAGAAACCTGCTTTATACCGCTGTGACAAGGGCAAAGCAGCTTGTGGTTTTGGTTGGCTTGCGGGAAACGGTTTCCTCCATGATTTATAATGACAGGGAGATTGGCAGATACACCGGCTTGGCAGAGCGGATACGGAATCTGCATGATTTCATGCATGGGGGTGAAATAGAATGAAGGAGCGGCTTTTGCGGTTGATTTTTCCGCCGAGGTGTGCGGTTTGCACAGAGGTTTTGGATCTGGAGGAGAGAGTGGGCTTTCTTTGCCGAAATTGTGCGAAGGCACGCCCCTATATACCACAGGAGGTCTGCCCGCATTGCAACGGAAAAACGGATACGGGCGGCTTTTGCAGGGCTTGCCTGAAGGAGTTTGCGTTTGAAAGCGCCTGTGCCGCCGTTCCCTATGAAACGGTGCGCAGAGCCATTCATTTGTTCAAATTTGAAGGCGGGAAAAAGCTGGGCGAGGACTTGGGACGCTTCTTGGCGGAGTATCTGGAGGAGCGGCAGAGGGAGCTTTTGGCACAGACGGATTTCATGGTTTGCGTGCCGCTCTACCCCAAGAAGGAAAAACGGCGTGGCTTCAACCAGGCAAGGCTTCTTTGCGAAGGAATTGCGGCGCAGACGGGGCTTTTGTTTCGCCCGGAGGTTTTGCACCGAAAGAGAGAAACAGCGGCGCAAAGCAGCTTGGATACCCCTGTGCAGCGGCGGCAGAATTTGCAGGATGCCTTTGTTGTGACGGAGGATTTGAGTGGAAAGCGGATTCTTTTGGTGGATGATATTTTCACAACGGGTGCCACCTGCAATGCGTGTGCGAAGGAATTATATCGTGCAGGTGCAGAAAAGGTATTTGTTTGCTGTCTTTCCGCAACGAAGCGGATATAAGCAAAAATGATACAGGAGATACGATGGAGCAATGGCTGTCGTATCTTTTTTTGTGAAAAAAATGGGCTGCATACGGCATTATGTATGCAGAAAAACTGTATACATTGGTGAAAAAACGCATAAATATGCGGAATATGCTGTGGTTTATACATCTTTTTTTGATAAAGTGATGCAAAACGAGGGGCGCCTCCTTTTGTTTTTATATAAATTGACACATTTCAGCGGAAAAACGGCGGTTTTTGGAAATCTATATCAAAGGAATAGGGATTTTTTTGCATAAAGCACTGCCATTGTCATGCAACAAGGGGGAGAGGGGCGGACAAGATGATATTTTTTTACAGAGGAATTGCCGTTTTGGAGATAAAAAATACAAAAGCCGTCTATTGACTTTCTTGCGAAAAACGAGTAAATTCTTTAAAAAGTTCACGTTGTACTTGAAAAAGTACAAAATTAGTGGGCGTTTTCGCAATTATTTTTTTTACTTAAGAGAAGGCTGCGGCATTGCAGCAAAGCTACACAGGAAGGCTCCGTGTGAGCCTGCTTTACGAAAGAAAAGAGGGGAATTATATGGAAAAGAAAAAAAGCTTTTTTGAAGGCGGATTCGGTAAATTTGTATTGCCCGGTATCATCCTTCAGTCCGTAATGATTGGCGGCGGCTATGCCACCGGTCGTGAAATTGTTGAATACGGTGCGAAATACGGCGCACTGGGCTGGCTGTCCGGCCTCGGCACATTTTTGGGCTTTGCGGTCATTGCAGCCCTGACCTATGAGCTGATTCGTCTGACGAAGGCATACGATTTCAAAACCTTTATGAAAACCATCGGCGGCCCGCTGTGGATTGTGTTCGATATTGTCTATCTGCTGTTTATGGTCGTTATCATTGCCGTTATGGCATCTGCAACCGGGAATATCGTTGAGCAGACCTTGGGGCTGAACTACTGGGTGGGCGTTGTTGCCATCACAGTTGTGGTTGCAATTTTGAACTTCTATGGCTCCAGATTGATTGAACGCTTTGAAACACTGGGGACGGTTGCCCTGTATGCAGGCTATATCATTTTCTCTGTATTGGTTATCGGCACCTTCGGCAAACACATTCCCGAGGTATTCGCAAACCATGACACAAGCTATATCCAAGGGAGCGTATCCGCAGGCAAGGCAATTTGGAGCGGCGTACTGTATTGTGCATATAATCTGGTGGTTATGCCGGCAACCTTCTTTACCATTGAAAGACAGACAAGACGAGTGGAATCTATTGCCTCCGGCATTATCGGCGGCGTTTTGGCAACAGTGCCTTGGTTTATGACATATTTTGCAGTTCTGTGCTTCTATCCCAACCCTGATGTAATTGGCGCAAGCGTGCCTTGGCTGGCTATGATGCAGGGTACCGCAGGCCCCGTTGTTATCGCAATCTTCGGTATCGTTATGGGCTGGACACTGATTGAAACCTCCACAGGTATTATCCATGCGGCTCTGGAAAGAGTGAACAACGGCTTGAAGGAGGCACACAAGCCGCCTATGACAGGCAAACAGCAGGCAATCCTGACAATCATCGTTCTGGTTGGCTCTATGGTGCTGTCTAAGGTGGGTATCATTGACCTGATTGCAACGGTTTATAATGCACTGTCCTACGCATTTTTGGCAATCTATGTACTGCCTCTGGTTACCGTTGGTGTATACAAAATTTGCAAGCTGCGCAAGGCTGAGATGGCGGAACGGAAGAAAACAGCCGTTTCCACACACAAGAGCGTGGCTTAAAAGGAACGGCCATTCAAATTACATTCAAATAAAAAACTTTCAAAGAGGAGAGATGCACCTGCGTGTATCTTAGGGTGTCGACAAAGTCGACACCCTAAGTCGAAAACAGGTTTTCGACTTGTTGAAACAGAGGAATAAACAGAC
>NZ_CAKQVD010000084.1 GCF_934277605.1 uncultured Anaerotignum sp. | reverse complement strand
GTCAGCGCATCATAGCAGTTCATGCCGCGCTCCATCAGCTGATTCGTATAGTCAACCAAAACAATACCGTTATTTACAACCATACCAATCAGCATAACAAAGCCCATCATGGCAGGCATGGTAATGGTGTTGCCCGTAATCAGCAGACCGATGATTGCGCCCGTAATCGCCAAGGGCATAGAGAACATCACAATAAAGGGATACCGCAGGGATTCAAACTGCGATGCCATAATCATGTATACCAGCAGCACCGCAACCACCATAGCAGTCAGCAGGCTGTGGAAGCTGTCATTCATCATTTCCATCATGCCGCCAAATTCATAGCTGCAGCCATCTGGCAGCTCAATCTCCGCCAGGGCCGTTTCCACCAGCTTTTGTGCATCACTGGTGCTCATGTCCTTCGCATTGGCATTGATGGTAATGTAGTTTTTCTGGTTCTCACGCATGATTGTGGTTGCACTTTCGTCCATTGTGATGGTTGCAATGTCGCTCAAGGGCACCTGTGTGCCGTAAGCCGAGGTTACCGTCAGGTTATTCAAATCCGTCAGATAATTCACCTCATCCTTATCATAGCGAATGACAACATCAATCTCTGTGCCGTCCAGCTTATACTGTGTTGCCGTAGAGCCGGAAATGGCTGTATTCAGCGCACCCGCAACAGAGGCAGTTGTAATGCCGTATTGGGATGCCTTATTTCTGTCAATCGTCACTCTTGCCTCGGGAACGGTTTCGCCTGTGGAGCCCTCCACATCAGAAAGCCCCTTCACCTTGGAAAGCTTTGCAATCAATTCCTTTTCCACATCCATCAATGTCTCGGAATCGTAACCAAATACGTTCATGGTAACATCCGCAGAGGCCAAGGAGCCCATTGCAGAGCTGGAGGCAGAGGCAGTGATATCCGCACCGGGAATGTCCGCCAAAAGTCCTTTGATGTCCTCACAGACCTCCTCTGTGGAGCGTTTTCTGTCCTTTTTGTCCACCAAATTCATGGTAATGGACGAGGAGTTTGTCCCTGCACTCATCATGCCGGAGCCGACATTGGCATAAATCACATCAGCCTCGGGGATATCCTGCAAGCGATACAAAACCTCCAATGTGGTTTCCTCTGTGGTATCCAAATCCGTCCCGTTGGGCAGCTCAACCGAAATGTTGGCAGTCCCTTGGTCCATGCTTGCCATGAAGTCCATCCCCGCCAAGGGTACGGAGCAAAGGCTCAGCACGAACACCAGAAGCACCGTCAGAACGGTTTTCCTTCTGTGGCGCAATGCCCATTTCAAAACGCCCTCATATTTTCTGGAAAGCGTATCAATCGCACCCTCCCAACGATCCAAGAAGGAAAGGAATTTCAGGTTTTTCCAAACAATCGTCTTGGTTTCCCGCTTCAGCAAAAGCGCACACGCCATCGGCACAAAGGTCAGCGCAACCACCACCGAGGCCACCAGTGCATACACAATGGTAAAGGAAAGGTTTTTCATCATGGCACCTGTGGTACCCCCCACCAATGCCATCGGCACAAATACGGCAACCGTTGTCAAGGTCGAGGCAATGATCGCCATGGAAACCTCCTTTGCACCGATTTCCGCCGATTCTGCCGCAGAATAGCCACGCTCATAATATTGATAGATACTATCCAAAACAACAACGGAGTTATCTACCAGCATACCGATACCAATGGCGACACCGCCCATGGAAATCATGTTCATGTTGATATTCGTGGCATACATCAGGGCGAAGGTTGCCATAATAGAGGTTGGAATGGAAACGGCGATAATGCCTGCCGTCACCGCATTTTTCAAGAACAGCAGCAGTACGAAGAAGGCAATGACTGCCGCCAGCAGTGCCGTCTCTGTGATATTGGACAGGGACATTTCAATATATTCGGAGGTATCCGTCAGCATATTGATTTTCAGCTCGGGATAATCCTTCTGCAATTTTTCAATTTCCTTTTTCAAATCCGCACTAACCTTAACCAAATTGGCGGTGGATTGCTTATTTACGGAAACCAAAATCCCCTTTTGCCCGTTGATATAGGTAAAGGAGCTTCTGTCTGCCTCGGTTTCCTCCACCTTGGCAACATCACTCAAATGAATGACCGCTCCGCTCGATGTGGGAATCGGCAGATTATTGATTTCCTGAATAGAGGTAAATTCCCCGATGGTACGCACCGCAACGGTTGTGTTGCCCTGCGATAAATCCCCGGAGGGCAGGTTCATGTTTTCTGCCTTCAAAACACCGGAAATGCTGCTTGTGGTTAAGCCATAGCCTGCCAGCTTCACGGGATCAACCGTAACACGCACCTCACGGGTAATGCCGCCGGAAAGGTCTACGGAGGCAATCCCCTCGATACGCTCCAAACGGTTCACCACATTATCCTCCAGCAGCTCATTGAGTGCATTCAAATCCAGATTTTCCGCACTCACCCCAATTTCAATGGGCATGGCGTTGATATCCATTTTGATTACCGTCGGGTCTCCCGCATCATCCGGCAGGGAGGATTTCAACTGGTCAATGCGGTCCCGCATATCAACAGCCGCCATGTCAATATCCGTGCCATCCACAAATTGCAGCAGCACCATAGAGATATTCGTTGCGGAATAGGAGGTAATGGTATCAACATTGGCAATCGAGCCTAAGCCCTCCTCCAAGGGCTTGGAAACCAATTCCTCGATTTCCGAGGGGGAGGCGCCCACATAGGTGGTGGATACCACAGCAATGGGCAAATCCATATCCGGCATCAATGCCTGATCCAGATTAAAATAAGAAACAATCCCGGCAATGAAAACCATCAGCGTAATCATAATGGTTGTGACGGGTTTTCTGATACAAAGCTTGGAGAACATTTATTTTATTCCCCCTTTTCTTCTGTTTTGTTTTTCTTCGTTGCTGTCTTTGTGTCTGCATTGACAACATTGACCGCTTCTCCATCGGAAAGATAGGTCTGTCCCTTGGTTACCACATCATCGCCCTTTTGCAAGCCGCTTTTGATTTCAATGGCATCCTCTGCCTCAATGCCCAATTCCACATTGACCTTCTTTGCCTTGCCGTTTTTCACAACATAAACATAGGTTTCGTTTTCCTTTTCAATGACAGCCTTTCTGGGCAGAATGACAGTGTCATCGGAGGCCGCCATGGTAAAGGAAACCTCTGCCATCATGCCGGATTTGATTTTGCCGTCCCTGTTGTTCAGCTCAACCTTTACGGTATACATGCCTGTCTGCGATGCGGCAGGGGAAATGGTTGCAACCTTGCCCGTCAAAGCAGTATCTGCCACAGCCGTCATCAAAACAGACACCGCATCCCCAACATGAATGGTGTTCAGCACCTGCTCGGATACACTGACCTCAACCTTAATGGTGGATAAATCCATAACCGTATAGGCAGGGGCCGCCTGAGAAGCAAAGCTGCCTCTTTCTACCCCTCTGCTTGCAATCACGCCGCTCAAGGGAGAGGTTACCGTACAATCACGAATACTCTTGTTCAGATTATCCATCTGCACCTGAATGGAGGCAAGCTGTGCATCTGCCGACTCATAGGCATATTTCACTTGGTCGTATTCATTCTTAGAGATAATTTCTTCATCATACAAAAGCTTATTGCTATCGTATGTATTCTTTGCGTTATCCCGCCCCAGCTTTGCCGCATTGTAGCTTGCCTGCAAGGAACGCATATTGTTCTGCAAATCGGTGCTGTCCACAGTAAACAAAACCGCACCCTGGCCGACCTTGTCGCCCACATCATAATGATAATTCAGCACCTTGCCCGGCACTGTCGGCACAACGGAAACCTCCTTTGCGGGAGCCGCCTTGCCGGTATAGGTAAATTCACTGGCAATATCGCCCTTGCCCACCGTTGAGATTTCAACGGAACGCAGTGTTTTTTCCTCCGCAGCCTCTTCCTTGCCGCAGGCGGTGCCCAACGCCATGCACAGCGCCATTGCAATCAACATACGCTTTTTCATTCTTTCCATCCTCCTGTATTGAATAATTCCAATAGTTCTTTTACTTTTGTATAAATTTGAAGGCGACGCTGCCCATCCATGCGGTCAAACACAACCGCTGCCGTCTCTGCCAAAAGGTCTATCATTTCCAAGACTGCCGCTTCGCCCTTCTCCGTCAAGGAAATATAAATCTTTCTGCCGTCATCGCCGTCCCTTGCCGCTTTTTTCTGCACAAAGCCGCCTGCCTCCAGCTTGGAAAGCATTAAGGAAAGGCTGCCCTTGCTCACATGCAGCCGTGCGGATAAGGCCGATACCGTATCCAATTCCGGATTGCCGTATAAAAAGCCGAGAATCTGTGCTTGGTGCTGTGTCAGCCCCAGCTCCTCTATTCTCTTGGCAACCTTATCCTCTGTGGCATACGCCTTATTCCAGTTAGACATTTCCGTAGCCAAACGCATCATGTTGGTCACGATGTCCTTCCCTGTAACATCCTTCATTTTTTTGTTCCTCCCCGAAATACCCTTCTCTTATACAATATGAATTGATTTTAATATAAAACTAATTATAAGTCAATTACTTTTAAAGTAAAACTAATTTTTCTCTGGAAAATCGGGAAAGAGTGTGCTAAGATGTGTTACAATGCAATGAAAATGAAATAAAAAGAAAAGAAAATTACCGCATATCCGGTAAAATGAAAACCTATGATAATCGGAGGCATGAGTTTTATGAAGTTTCGTATTGTCAGCGACAGCTCCTGCGATATTTCCAAGGAACAGGAGGAGCGCTATCACATCGGTATCATCCCATATTATGTTTCTATGGACGGTACACAGTATAAAAAGGACCGCATTGAAATTTCCGCCGAGGAATTTTATAGGGAGATGGCGGAGCATCCCGGTGTTTACCCCAAAACCTCCACACCCTCCCAAGCGGATTTATATCATGCCTTTCTGCCCTATGCAAAGGCTGGCGAGCAGGTGCTTTATTTCAACCTGACTGCCAAATTCAGCAGCTCCTTCCAGAGCGTTTCTCTGGTGGCAGAAGGTCTGATGGAGGAATATCCCGCCTGCAAAATCATTCCCATCGACAGCTATTCCGCAACGGTGCAGGAGGGGCTTTTGGTGACAGAGGCGGCAAGAATGGCTGAGGCAGGCTTCAGCTTGGAGGAGGCCGCCGCACGCATAGAGAAATTAAAAATGACCTCCCGCATCTTTTTTACCACCGCAGACCTTTCCTATCTGCAAAAGGGCGGCCGTGTGGGCAAGGCAATGATTCAAGCCGCAACCATGCTGAAAATCAAGCCCATCATTCAGCTTTATGAGGGAGAGCTGCAGGCGGCAGGCATTGTGCGCAGCAGAAAAAAATCCCTGCAGAAATGCTTGGAGGATACCAAAAAATTCTTCAAGGATAAAAATATCAATGCGTATCGCATTTGCACAGGCTGTGGCTATGATCAAGAGGAATTTGCCGCCTTTCATGCGGAGGTTTCTGCCGAGCTGAAGCAAATCGGCTTTACCGGAGAGGTTGAGGCGTATCAAATCGGCTGTACGATTGGCGTGCATACCGGCCCCACCCCCATCGGCATTGCCGTCATCCAAAAATATGACGCCTTAAATTAAAAAATAGGATACCGAAAATATCGGTATCCTGTTTGTTTTGGCGCATTTATGCGTGGAAATAAACCCCCAGTTTTACTGGGGGAAGATAAAAACTTTAGTATATGAAAACCTCCTTGTTGTAAAATAGTAGTGGTTTGGCGACCGCATTACTAAAGACAACAAGGAGGTTTTTAACAAATGAAGAACGAAATAAAAGGCACGGCACATTCTAAATATCGTTGTGAATATCATATAGTTTTTGCCCCCAAATATAGAAGGAAAGAAATATATGGGCAATTAAAGAAAGACATTGGAGAGATACTAAGAAAATTATGTGAACAAAAGGGTGTGGAGATAATAGAAGCAGAAGCCTGTCCAGACCACATCCATATGCTTGTAAGTATTCCTCCGTATTTAAGTATAGCACAATTTATGGGATTTTTAAAAGGCAAAAGCAGTTTAATGATATTCGATAGGCATGCAAATTTAAAATATAAGTATGGTCAAAGAAGTTTCTGGTGTAGAGGATATTTTGTAGATACAGTAGGAAAGAATGAAACTGCAATTAGAAATTACATAAGGAATCAGTTGGAAGAGGATTATGCAAAAGACCAGATAAGTTTAAAAGAATATACTGACCCGTTTACGGGTAGCAAGAA
>NZ_CAKQVD010000083.1 GCF_934277605.1 uncultured Anaerotignum sp. | reverse complement strand
CAAAGCATGGTATAAGGCATAAGCTGATTCGTCCCTTTACTCCAAGACATAACGGCAAGGTTGAAAGAAGTCACAGAAAGGATAATGAACGTTTTTATGCGACACACACCTTCTATTCTTTTAAGGACTTTAGAAACCAGCTGAAGCGCTACAACCAAAGGGATTATAACAACTTTCCTATGCGGCCATTGGACTGGAAAACGCCTAATGAAGTATTAAGAAATTTTTGTGGTTCAGTGTAACATATGTTTGACAAACCTACAAAACTGATTTCAGCCGTTCCCATTTCGTCTCTTTGAATCCAATTCGTACACGATAAATGCACATTTTTTCGCTTCCTTCTTCTGAATTTTTCCTATGGTATAAACTTTTTCTGTTTTTTTCTGAAAGGGCTATTGTTTTTTTAAAAAAACTGCGTTATCATACGGTTATACAGTGAAAATTATTGCAGTTACTATAAAAAAACACATTCAACAAGGAGGAGGATTCCAATGAAAATCGTTATTATCGAACCCTTGGGTATCACACCCGAAAAGCTGGCAGAGGCAACTGCGGCAGTGAAGGCAAGAGGGCATGAAATTATTGCGTATGACACAAAGGAAGAGGATCAGGATAAGCTGGCAGAGCGTGGGAAGGATGCGGATATTATCATTATCGCAAATCAGCCCTTCCGCAAAAACGTTATCGAAAAATGCAAGAATCTGAAGCTGCTTTCCGTTGCATTCACAGGGGTAGACCATATTGATGTGGATTTCTGCAAGGAAAAGGGCATTTGCGTATGCAATGCGGCAGGCTATTCCACCAATGCGGTTGCGGAGCTGGCGTTTGGCCTGGCTATTTCCGTTTTGAGAAATATTCCTGCCTGTGATGCGGTTTGCCGCAAGGAAGGCACAAAGGCAGGCTTGGTTGGCGGAGAGCTGTTCGGCAAGACCTTTGGCGTTGTCGGCACAGGTGCGATTGGCGGCAAGGTTGCGAAAATTGCACAGGCGTTTGGCTGCAAGGTGGTTGCGTACAGCAGAACCGTAAAGCCCGAAATGCAGGAGGCAGGCATTGCATATCTGCCCTTGGAGGAGGTATTAAGGGTGAGCGATATTGTTTCCCTGCACGTGCCTCTGAATGACAAGACAAAGGGCTTGATTGGCGAAAAGGAAATCGCACTGATGAAGAAGAATGCCATTCTTTTGAACACAGCCCGTGGGCCTGTGGTGGACAGTGAGGCTTTGGCAAAGGCACTGAATGAGGAAAGAATTGCGGGCGCAGGCATTGACGTATTTGAGATGGAGCCTCCTGTTCCTGCGGACCATCCCTTGCTGCACAGCAAGCACACGGTTGTGACACCGCACGTTGCGTTTGCATCCCATGAGGCGTTGTTTACCAGAGCGCAGATTGTGAGCGAGAATATTTTGCAGTGGGAGGACGGCAAGCCCCAGAACGTAATTTGCTGAGATGAAAACCTTGGGGACGCTGTCCCCAATTCCCCTGCCAAGGGAATGATTCCCTTGGAACCCAATGCGAAATTTCAATTTCCTTCAGAAATTAAAATTTCAAACAAATAATATATATGTTCTGTGATTGACAGAAGGGGTAGTTTATAGTACCGTTAAATTAGGAAATCACAAGGACAAAAGGTCGGTGTTCCCGACCTTTTCTTTTTATAAAGGAAGAAGCGAAGGAGGAGATTCCATGCGATTTGGATTTATCGGTGCAGGCAATATGGCAGGTGCAATCATCAAGGGGATGGCAGTCGGCACAAAAAGCTATGAAAGCAAGCAGATTACGATTACCAGTAAAACCGTGACCTCTGCGGAACGATTGGCGGAGGCTGTCGGCGGTGCAAATGTGGTGCGGACGGCGGCAGAGGTGGCGGCGGCAAGCGATGTTTTGGTGCTTGCGGTGAAGCCGCACCTGCTTTCAAGCATTTTGCCGAGCATAAAAGAAGAAATTGCCGCCAAAAAGCCATTGGTGGTTTCTATTGCGGCAGGGAAAAGCTTGGCGTATCTGGCGGAGTTATTGCCGACAGGGACACCCATTATCCGCATTATGCCAAACATCAACGCAAAAATCGGCGCAGCCACAAGCGGTCTTTGTGCCAACGAGCTTGTAACGGCGGAGCAGAAGGCGATTGCCAAGGAAATGTTTGCAACCATCGGCGCAGTGATTGAGGTGGAGGAAAGCCAATTCGGCATTTTTACCGTCCTTGCCGGCTCTGCCCCTGCATTTGCATATCTTTATATGGATGCACTGGCACGGGCGGCTGTGAAGGCGGGGATGTCCAAAAAGCAGGCGTTGGAGATTGCGGCGGCAACGGTTGAGGGCAGTGCGAAAATGGTGCTGGAAAGCGGCGAGCATCCGATGGCACTTGTAGACCAGGTTTGCTCTCCAGGCGGCACAACGATTGAGGGCGTGGCGGCATTGCAGGCAAGCGGCTTTGAGGCAACGCTGACAAGAGCCTTTGATGCAGTTTTGGAAAAGGATAAAAGGATGTAAGAAAGCGCATTTGCGCAAAAAATATGGCTTGGTGAAGATAAGAAATTCGCCCGTTTAGAATTTTTTCGGCGAAACAAGGGCTTCCTTCCTTACTTTTTATGCTAAAAAGTAACAAAAACCCGGGACCCGTTTCGCTATGGGTCCCGGACCCACACACACGAGGAAAGGGACACAAAGTTTCCCTTTCCAAACCCTTCCCCTCGAGCCGGAAACGGCAGGAAGAAAAGCGGCGCAGGTGCGCCTGAAAAAGGGTGTAGTCCCCCAAAAAAATAAAAATGACTTGAGCATTTCGCTCAAGTCATTTTCTTATAAAGGGGGCTATATCAAAATCAGAAGAACAGGTGGAAGGTATTAAATTTCCATTCCCCTGCTTCCTTTTGGAGAACAAAGGAGAATTGCTGTGTGGTGTAATCCTCCGGATTTTTGGGGGTGGTATAGAAATAAGCACCATGATAGGCCTCGTTGCTGTTGGTGTAATACGCAGTTGCACGGAAGTCGATTTCATTCTCGTTTTCCTTTTCTGTTTCAAAGGTATGCCCTGCATAGAAGATATTTGCGCCTCTGCCGCCGCCCAGATAATACAGGCTATCGTCCTCGCCCTTTGTAAACATCAGGTTATCCTCGCAGAGAATGCTGTTATCTACGAAATATTCTGTGAAATATTGCAGCAGATAGGTGCGGAAGGCATCATAGGTTTGGAAGCGGGAATCTGTGATTTTGTAATACATCAAATCATTTTTTTCCAATGTGGCAGTTTCATCATAATCAAATGCACCAAAGCTGATTTGATAATAGACTTTATAGGCGCCCTCATAAAGCTTCTGCAAATCCTCACTCAGAGGGGGGAGGGCCTTCTGATCGATGGAAATATCCGTAACGGAGAGGTTCTCTGCATCCGCCTGTTCGGGCGTATTTGTGCAGGCAGAGAGTGCGCCGACAATGGCACAGAGCAAAAGTGCAATCAGGGTTTTTTTCATTTTCATGTGGGGTGGTTCTCCTTTCGGTTCTCTTTTCGGGTTACATAATAGCACAAAGGATTTTCAAAGAAAAGGGGCTTTATAAAATTGAAAGAAAGTCTTAAGAATTAGAAGAAATTGCAGAGGAATTTTGCATGAAAAAGGACGGAGCCTTTCGGTTCCGTCCTTCGTTTTTTATTATTTTTTATGCGTCTGCAAGCTTTTTATAGGATGCGTATTTATCCTTTGCATTTTCTGCTGCTTCCTTCAAGAGAACCTCTGCGGTTTCGGGGAAGGTACGCACCAGAGATGCGTAACGAACCTCGCCCATCAAAAATTCATTGAAGTCCAGTGTAGGCTCCTTGGAATCCAGAGTGAAGGGGTTTTTGCCCTCCTTCTTCAAATCGGGATTGAAGCGATACAGGTGCCAATAGCCTGCCTGCACTGCCAGCTTTGCCTCAAGCTGTGCATTTGCCATACCCTTGGAGATACCATGGTTGATACAAGGTGCATAAGCAATAATCAGGGAAGGCCCTTTATATGCCTCTGCCTCCTTGAGTGCCTTGATGAGCTGGTTGGGATCTGCGCCCAGTGCAACCTGTGCAACATAGATGTAGCCATAGCTCATTGCAAGCATACCCAGATCCTTCTTCACAGTGGGCTTACCGCCTGCTGCGAACTGTGCAACTGCACCGATGGGGGTTGCCTTGGAGGACTGACCGCCTGTGTTGGAGTAAACCTCGGTATCTACAACCAATACGTTTACATCACGGCCGCTTGCCAGAACATGATCCAGACCGCCGTAGCCGATATCATAAGCCCAGCCGTCACCGCCGTACATCCACATGGATTTCTTTGTCAGGTGTTCGCTGTTTTCCAGAATGAAGTCCTTCAGCTCTGCTGCTGCACCATCAACCTTCAGCTCCTTCAGTGCTGCGATTACGGCACGGCTGTCTGCCTTACTTCTGTCGCCGTTATCCCAGTTTTCCAGCCATGTTTGAGCTGCTGCCGCAAATTCTGTGCCTGCGGTCAGTGCCAGCAAATCCTTTACCTTCATAGTGATACGGTCTCTCTGCTGTTCAACAGCCAGAACCATACCAACGGAGAACTGTGCGTTATTTTCAAACAGGGAGTTGCTCCATGCGGGGCCCCAGCCTTCCTTGTTTGTGGTGTAAGGTACACAGGGAGCTGCTGCACCCCAAGCCTGTGTACAGCCTGTTGCGTTTGCCAGATACATTCTGTCGCCGTAAAGCTGTGTCATCAGCTTTGCATAAGCAGTTTCGCCGCAGCCTGCACAAGCACCGGAAAATTCCAGCAGAGGCTGTTCAAACTGAGAGCCTTTTACGGAGAATTTGCTCATGGGGTTTGTCTTATCGGACAGAGACAGGGAGAAGTCCCAGCTATCCTGCTCATGCAGCTGTGTATCCAAGGGCTGCATAACAAGTGCTTTTTCCTTTGCGGGACAAGCGGTTACGCAGACACCGCAGCCCTGACAATCCAGAGGGTCCACCTGGATACGGAATTTATACTGCTTGAGTTCGCCTGCGCCGTTTGCATCCAAAACCGCATAGGGTGCCTTTGCGGCCTCCTCCTCTGTGAGAAGGAAGGGACGGATGGCTGCGTGAGGACAAACATAGGAGCACTGGTTACACTGGATACATTTGGTTGCATCCCATGCGGGAACATCAATGGCAACGCCACGTTTTTCAAATGCGGAGGTGCCAAGAGGAACGGTGCCGTCCTCTCTGCCGGCGAATACGGAAACAGGCAGCAGGTCACCCTTCAGTGCATTCATGGGAACCATCAGCTTTTCTACATATTCGGGAAGTACCTTCTTGATGGCTTCCTGATCAACATCCTTTGCATCCTTCCAGCTTGCGGGAACGTCGATTTTTGTCAGACCGGAAAGCCCTGCATCCACAGCGGCATAGTTCATGTTGACAACCTTTTCGCCCTTCTTGCCGTAGGATTTTACGATAGCTGCCTTCATGTATGTAACTGCGTCATCAACGGGGATGATGTTTGCCAGCTTGAAGAATGCGGACTGCAAAATTGCGTTTGTTTTGTTACCCAGACCGATTTCCTTACCAATCTTGATTGCATCAATGGTGTAGAAGTGGATGTTGTTGTTTGCGATGGTTCTCTTTACCTCCGCAGACAGGTGATGATCCAGCTCCTCGGGTGTCCATGTGCAGTTGAGCAGGAAGGTGCCGCCGGGCTTGATTTCGGAAACGATATCATATTTTTCCATGTAGCTCTGGTTATGACAAGCAACGAAGCTTGCATTTTTTGTTACCAGATAGCTGGAGCGGATGGGCTTATCGCCGAAGCGCAGATGAGAGCGTGTGATACCGCCGGATTTCTTTGTGTCATATTCAAAGTAAGCCTGTGCATATTTATCTGTGTGGTCACCGATGATTTTGATGGAGTTTTTGTTCGCACCAACGGTACCATCGGAGCCAAGGCCCCAGAATTTGCAGGATACTGTGCTTGCATCAGCCAAATCGGGCTCTGCGCCGACCTCGATGGAGCTGTTGGAGATATCATCAATGATACCGACTGTGAAGTGGTTTTTCTGTGCGCCCTTCATGTTATCGAACACGGCGATAATCTGTGCGGGGGTTACATCCTTGGAGGACAGACCATATCTGCCTGCCAGCACCTTTACGGATTTGCCTGTTTCCACCAAAGCGGAGCAGACATCTGCATACAGAGGCTCGCCCAATGCGCCGGGTTCCTTTGTTCTGTCCAGAACGGTCAAAACCTTTACGGTTTCGGGCAGAGCGGCTGTGAAGTGTGCCAAGGAGAAGGGTCTATACAGGTGAACCTGCAGGAAGCCAACCTTTTCGCCCTTTGCGCTCAGGCTTTCCACAACCTCCTGTGCAACGCCTGTGACGGAGCCCATTGCCACGATAACGTGTTCTGCATCCGCAGCGCCAAAGTAGTTGAAGAGCTTGTAATTTCTGCCTGTGATTTTGTTGATTTCGTTCATGTATTCCTCTACGATTTCAGGCAGTCTGGTGTAGAAGGG
>NZ_CAKQVD010000082.1 GCF_934277605.1 uncultured Anaerotignum sp. | reverse complement strand
GAAATCAACGCCTGTCTTGCAGGGTTTCTTGTTGCCGCACAAGCGTCAACGATAGGAGCAGAACCCAAACCGGATTCGTTTGTGAACAGACCACGGGATACGCCGGCACGGATACAAGCTACTACTGTTGCACCAACAAAGCCGCCGCCTGCTGCTGCAGGGTTGAATGCGCCTTGTACGATTGCTGCGAAGGCTGCGGGAATATGCGCACCATTCACGATACAGATTACGATACAACCTACAATATAC
The DNA here is from genome assembly GCF_934277605.1 of uncultured Anaerotignum sp. Taxonomy (GTDB): domain Bacteria; phylum Bacillota; class Clostridia; order Lachnospirales; family Anaerotignaceae; genus Anaerotignum_A. The sequence goes on along the minus strand of NZ_CAKQVD010000082.1, from coordinate 6,235 downwards.
AGACCAGCCATCAAAGGAATCAGCTTTTCGCATACCTTGGAGATGGACTTAACGCCGCCCAGAATAACCAGACCTGTGATAATCATCAGAACGATACCTGTTGCGATTTTAGGAATGCCGAATGTACCACTCATGGATTCTGCGATGGAGTTTGCCTGTGTCATGTTACCGATACCGAAGCAAGCGATACCTGTAAAGATTGCGAACAGGACACCCAACCATTTATGGCCCAAACCTCTTTCCAGAGCGTACATGGGACCACCGATGAAAGAGCCATCGGCTGCTTTCACACGGTATTTAACTGCCAGTGTTGCTTCACCGTATTTGGTTGCCATACCCAGCAAACCTGTGAACCACATCCAGAATACAGCACCGGGGCCGCCGATGCCGATTGCTGTTGCAACACCTACAATGTTACCAGTACCGATGGTAGCTGCAAGTGCTGTTGCCAGGGCAGCAAAGCCGCCGATGTCGCCGGATGCTTCCTTATCCGGTGTTACAGACAGTTTTACACCTGTGAAGGTCTTTCTCTGAATTCCTTTTGTTCTGATTGTCAACAGTACATGTGTACCAATCAGCAGACACAGCATAATAGGCCCCCACAAGAAATCCTTGATGGACAGCACTACATTGTTAAAAGCTTCCATTTACAATTCCCTCCCAAAAAATGTAATTGATTATAAGTGCAATACTATTGCTTCCAAACCTTAACGGTTTCTTAATCTCACTTTTCGTTCTTTATGCATCATTTTTTTATACTGCGGATAAAATTTTTCCCGTCCCCACGAAAACGGATGATGCGTTGCAAGTGATTTCTGAAACTCCCTTTAAGATTTCTGCTTCTTCAGTTTAGCCCATTTTCCTTATAAATTCAAGCTTTTTTTTGAATCGCCAAAATCGCCTGCACGCCTGTTTTTATTTATATTCCACAGAAGTATAAACAAATTATCAAACAAAAATCATAGAAAACGCACTGTATTTTTACACACTGACAAATATACATCTTAACTACATCTTAACATTTTCTTAACTACTTTTTTATACTCTTATCGTTAAACATGCATAAAAAATCATCAATTTTCTACAATTTTGCAGGTTTTTCTTTATTTTTCGAGCGGTTTACATAATCCGAAAATAACATTTTGTCATTTTGTACAAAAAAAGAGACACCTTTCGGTGCCTCTAAAAGACGTTTTCCTCTGTTTTTAATGGCAGTGACCGCCGCAATGATGGTCATGCTCACTGCAATTTTCATGGTCGTGGTCATGGTGATGGGTACATTCCACTGCTGCATTGTATTCCAATGTGCCATCCACATACGCCTGTGCCTTTTCATCTGCATTGCCGCTCACACCGCCACGCAGCTCAATTCCCTTCTGTGCCAAAGCCGCCTTTGCACCGCCGCCAATGCCGCCGCAAATCAGCACAGTCGCCCCGTTCAAAAGCAGAAAATCTGCCAAAAGGCTGTGGCCGCTGCCCATTGTGGGAACAATCTCTGTATCCACAATTTTGCCATCCTCTACTGTATAGAACTTAAATTCCTTTGTGTGTCCGAAATGCTGGAATACTTCGCCGTTTTCATAAGTTACCGCAATTTTAGTTTTCATTTTATTCTCTCCGCTCCTTATCTCATTTGCTCCAAGAAATCAATCATAGGGTTCAGCCATTCGCCTTCATATTCCTCAGCCTCGCCCTTATCACACTTTGCCGCAATCGCAGGATCAATCGGCAGCTTGCAAACAACGGGAATGTTGTGCTTTGCCGCAATCGCTTCAATCTGGCTTTCGCCAAAAATATGATGGATGCCGCCGCAGTCGGGACATTTAAAATAGGACATATTTTCCACAATGCCCAGAATCGGCACATTCATCATTTCTGCCATTTTTACAGCCTTATCCACAATCATGCCAACCAATTCCTGCGGAGAGGTTACAATCACAATGCCGTCAATCGCAATGGACTGGAACACCGTCAGAGGAACATCGCCTGTGCCGGGGGGCATATCAATAAACATATAGTCCACATCGCCCCAAACAACGTCCTTCCAGAACTGCTTTACAGTTTCCGCAATCACGGGGCCTCTCCAAACAACAGGATCTGTGTCGTTATCGAGCAGCAGATTGACAGACATCATTTCAATGCCCTTGCGGGATTCACAGGGCATAATTCCAAGCTGTGTGCCGTATGCCTTTTCCGTAATCCCAAATGCCTTGGGAATGGAAGGGCCTGTAATATCCGCATCCAAAATGGCTGTTTTCTTGCCCCTTCTGTTTGTCAGCACCGCCATTGTGGAGGTTACCATGGATTTCCCGACGCCGCCCTTGCCGCTGACAACAGCGATAACCTTTTTAATCTTGCTGTGTTCATTGGGGGGTACCAAAAAATCCGCAGGTTTGCGGCTGCTGCAGTTGGAAGAGCAGCTGCCACAGTCGTGAGAACAATTTTCACTCATCAATTTTCACTCCTAAATCTCTTTTCTTATTCATCCTCTGTTTTCTTCCAGCAAAGCTGTCCGCATTTCCGTCCGCAGCCGGCATTTTCCCGTTGGCAAAGGTCAATATCTCCGCCTTCAATCGAAAGTATTTTCCCGTTGACCAACGCATCCGCCAGCTTACGCCTTGCATCGTTGTAAATGCCTTGCACAGTGGTTCTGGCAATGCCCATCTGCTCTGCACACTCCTCCTGTGTATAGCCTGCCAAATCAATCAGGCGAATGGTTTCAAATTCATCCACCGCCATGATGATGCGTTCCTCGCAAAGCTGGCTATCCATAGGTGCAAAGCTGCTTGTTCGGGGCATTCCGCAGACACGTCTGCATTTTCTCGGTCTTGCCATAGAAACGCCTCCTTGTTTTTGACATATACCGCTTTTTATAGTATACACTTATTCTGACATATGTCAATATTATATCTCAAAACACCGCAAGGAAATTTGCTTTTCTTCCAATAAAATGCTACACTGATAAAAACAAAACGGAAAGGAGCAACTCCATGCTGATTTATATTCTTCTGATGCTTGCGCTTGCCTTCTTTTTTCAGAGAGAGGGACAAAAGCTTTTGGCAGGCAATTCTAAGCTTTTGGCAGAGCTTTGCCAAGATGTATATTCCAAAAAAACCGCCCTCAGCACCCTGCGGATTCTCTGCCTCACCTCCTTGGTCAGTGGCCTTTGTATGCTCATTGCATTCGTGCTTTCCAAGGTATGCGGCAAATTCTTCACGCCTGTCGCTGCACTCTCCATCCTCAGCTATAGCATTGGGTTCATCCTTGCCATGCTGCGATTGAAAAAAATCTGAACAAAAAGCCCGAAGTTGCCTCTGTATTCAGAAGCCGCTTCGGGTTTCTTTGTTTATCGTAAAAAAATGTGCAGCAAAAGCTCCTGCAGCCTATGATACGGTGCATATCTGACGGGTAAATCCATCCATGTATGCTTATTGACAATGCTTTTCTCATGGCTGAAGGTATCAAAGCTTTTCTTGCCGTGATAACTGCCCATGCCGCTGTTGCCAACGCCGCCAAAGCCCATTCTGCTTGTTGCCAGATGAATAATCGTGTCATTGATACAGCCGCCGCCGAAGGATACATATTTAAGGAACCGCTTTTCCACCGCACGATTTTGCGTAAACAAATACAAGGCAAGCGGTTTTTCTCTTTTTCGTATAAACTCCTCCGCCTCTGCCATGCTGTCCACAGACAGAATCGGGAAAATCGGCCCAAAAATCTCCTCCTGCATAACAGCATCCTCCGCCGTCACAGCATCCATAATCGTTGGCTGAATCTGCAAGGTCTTTTCATTCCAACCCCCGCCGTAAATAACCTTTTCGGGCGCAATCAAGCCAATCACACGGTCAAAATGCTTTTGGTTTATCATTTTTACATAAGCATCATTCTCCGTCGCATTTTCTCCGTACATCCGCACAATCCATTTCTTCAGATAGCCGATAAATTCCTTCTTAACGCTTTTTTCAACCAAAATATAATCGGGTGCCACGCAGGTCTGCCCGCAGTTCAGCAGCTTGCCGAACACAATTCGCTTTGCCGCCAAATCCAGCTTTGCGGTGTGGTCAACCACACAGGGACTTTTGCCGCCCAATTCAAGCGTCACAGGGGTTAAATGCTTTGCCGCCTTCGCCATAACCTCCTTGCCAACCGTCACGCCGCCCGTAAAAAAGATATAATCAAATTTCCGGTCCAAAAGGGCCTGATTTTCTGCTCTGCCGCCCTCCACCACAAAAACATATTCCTCCGGGAAGCATGCCTGCAAAAGCTTACGCATTACCGCAGAGGTTGCAGGTGCATAAGCAGAGGGCTTGACCACAGCACAGTTGCCTGCCGCAATCGCCCCAATCAAAGGCTCCATGGTCAGCATAAAGGGATAATTCCAAGGAGAAAGAATCAGCACAACGCCATAAGGCTCCTGCACCGTAAAGCTTGTGGCAGAAAACTGCGCCAAGGGGCTGAGGGTGTATTTCTTCTCCGCCCAACGCTCTATGTGCTTCAGCATATAGGATAATTCGGCTAAGGTCATCCCCACCTCGCACATATACGCTTCTGTTTTGGATTTGTTTAAATCCTTGTGCAGTGCCTCATAAATCTCTGCCTCATACTGCCGAATGGCTCTGCCCAAACGCTTCAAAGCCTTTTTCCGAAAGGCAAGCGGAATGGTTTTCCCACTCCGAAAGAATGCCCGTTGTTTCTCCAGCCTTTTCTGCATCTTATCCTCTTCCCTTCTCCATAATTTTTTCATACATTCCTTCCAATTCCTTTGCATCCATCAGCACCGGCACCGGATATAACGGGTTGCCCTCCGCCGCCGCATGCTTTGCCAAGGCCGGAATATCCTCCCTGCGCAGCTCCTTGATGGTTTCCGGAATCTGCATGGAGCGGTTCATCTCCCTTACCCAATGAATAAAGGCAGTAGCCGCCCTTCTGTTACTTGTGTGCTTCGGCACCATGCCGACACAGCGTGCCAGCCTTGCCAGCTTTGGCGCACAAGCCTTCCCGTATTCCTCCAGAAAATACGGCAAAATAACCGCATTGGCAAGCCCATGTGCCACGCTATATTGTCCGCCAAGAGAGTGTGCGACTGCATGGATATAGCCAACATAGGAGCGGGAAAACGCAATCCCCGCACAATAAGCCGCCTGCAGCATATTCGCCCTTGCCTTCTTGTTTTGCCCGTTTTTATAAGCCTCCTGCAAATTTTCATAAATCAAACGCACTGCGTGTTCTGCCATAAAGCGTGTCTGTCTCGTTGTGCTGCCCCCGATATAAGCCTCCACAGCGTGCGTCAGTGCATCCATGCCCGTTGTAGCCGTAATGCCCTTCGGCAGTCCCAGCGTAACATGATAATCCAGCACGGCATAGCGTGGAATCAAGGAAAAATCATTGATGGGATATTTATGCTTTGCCCCCCGATCCGTAATCACCGCCGCCAATGTGGTTTCACTTCCGGTTCCTGCGGTTGTCGGCACTGCAATCAATAGCGGCAGCCGCCTGCAAATTTGCAGCAAGCCCTTCATTTTATAAACAGGCTTTCTCGGTCTTACAATTCTTGCCCCCGTTACCTTTGCACAATCCATAACAGAGCCGCCGCCAAAGGCAATCATTGCCTGCGCACCGCTGTTCAAATATACCCTCCGTGCCTGCTCAATGTTTTGAATGGTCGGGTTTGCCACAACCTTGTCATAAATCGCACAGCGGATATGCCGCCGCCGCAGTTCCCTCTCCAGTGCTTTGGTTAAGCCCAGCTTGCGTATGCTTTCATCTGTAACCAAAAGTACCGCAGAAATCCCATTTTTCTGCAAAACATCAGGAATTTTTGTTATGCTATGTAAAATTTTTGGTTCTCGATAGGGCAGAAACGGCAATGCCACACGGAAAACGCCTTGAAATGCCCTGCAATATACCTTTTCTAACAGCTTCATTGATATCTCCCTTTTCTTTCGTTATGATTTCTCATCATACTCGTAAAATCCGATAGCGTCAAGCAAAAAAGAGTGAACCCCCTTTTATATAGGAATCCACTCTTTCACAGTCTCTTTAACAAATGCAAATAAAAAAGTCTCGATTTAAAACCGAGACTGAGAGGCGCCACCCGGATTTGAACCGGGGATAGAGGTGTTGCAGACCTTTGCCTTACCACTTGGCTATGGCGCCAGATGATCCGTGCGGGATTCGAACCCGCGTTACCGCCGTGAAAGGGCGGTGTCTTAACCCCTTGACCAACGGACCATAT
>NZ_CAKQVD010000081.1 GCF_934277605.1 uncultured Anaerotignum sp. | reverse complement strand
ATGCTGTGCCGTATGCCGGAGTGGCGGAATTGGCAGACGCCCGGGACTTAAAATCCCGTGTAACGAGAGTTACGTACCGGTTCGAGCCCGGTTTCCGGCATGTTTCCTTCCTTTCTAAAACTGAAAACGAATATCGCGGGGTAGAGCAGTCTGGTAGCTCGTCGGGCTCATAACCCGGAGGTCATGAGGTTCAAATCCCATCCCCGCAACCAGAGAAGATCAGTGAATTCCAAGTTCACTGATCTTTTTTTGTCCTTATGCGGTATAGAAGAAACAGATCCGCAATGCGCTTTGGTTCGGTTTCATTCGTTTTTGTTTTCGCGAAATGAGCGGCGAGAGGTGTATGGGGGACGAACATTTGCGGGAAAAGACGTAGGCGGCGTATGTCGCCATACGTCGCCTTGTGGGGAAAAGGTTGAAGAGTATATTTGGATTTATCGATTACTTAGTGGTGAATTTTCAATAGAACGCTATTTAGTAGTTTTGCATTGCCGCCATTCCCTCCTTGTCAAGGGTCAGATACCCTTTTTCGTGGAGCATTTTCGCGAAATGCCAAAAGGCGATCGTGGCTTTTTCCAAGGAGGTTTTGTATGCACATGCGCTTTGCGATATGATCTCCTCCACCGGACTCCCTTTTTCCAGCAGTCGCCAGAAATACGCGCCGGGGCGGGTGATCCCTTCGATATAGGGGACATGCCCTCGTGCCTCGCCCGTAGCGATCAGAAAATATTCATCACAAATGGATTTGAGCAGAATATCGCTTTGGAGACGGTATTTCATAGACATTTCCTTTCGAGCATCTTTTTACAGAGCGCGGCAGATCGTATATCGCCACGGTTTTTGTACTGATAGATCGGCGTAGAGCGCAGCATTTCCTCCAGCAGATTGCACACCGCAGTGACGTTCCAGGTGTCCTTCCGGGTACAGAGAAACTGTGCGAACAATGGACCGGCGGCGCGTTCGGGCGACATGGTGGAGATCATGTTTTCCGGTGCCTGTTTCAGAAAGAGGATCCCGCCGAGAGGGGCTTCAAAATTCTGCCCCATGCCCTCTTTTCCGGTCCACGGAGAGGCGCAGACATAGATACTCTTTTCTTCAAAACGCAGGATTGGTTTGTCGCCGTTCAGTATCTGGACGTCCTCGCCGTACAGTCGTTTCCACTGGATATACTGCGTGGTTTTGCCGACACCGCTGGCAGCCGTCAGGAGCCATGCCTTGTCGTGCCACAGAAAGGCTGTGCTGTGAAAAATGACGCGCCGATAGGAGAGCAGCAAATCGGAAACGAGAGGACATAATTCCATGTATTCCACATAAGCAGCGGAGGACTCCCTGCCATAAAGCGGTCTGGCGGCGGACAAATCGGCTTCCGGCACATGGATCCAGGCGACCGGCGCACGATCCGGTGTGATATAGGGTTCAAACACAAAGCGATAAGTGGCGTTGGAGATTTCCAAACCGATTGGAATTCCGGCAAGGGTGACAACAAGTTTCATAGATCCTCCGTTTGAAAATACGCGTTAGTAAAGCAGGGGAAAACACGATCTGCTTTCCCCTGTTCCTGTGATCATATGTTGTTTTCGGACTGCGGCTCAACCGACGATTTCGCCTTTTTCGTTTACGATGACATCCGTACCATCCGGCAGCTTGGCTTGATATAAACCACCGCCGATGCTTTGCATGCTGCCGCCGCCCTGGGAGACAGTCGGCAAAACGATACTCTCTTTATCCAGTACATCCTGCAGCGCGGCATCCATAATATCGTCCATAATTTTTTCCTCCCTATAATACTCTGTGGAATTGCTTACCGCATGGACATCTTTTTTTCAAAAATGGGCTTTTTCGGAGAAGCATTCTCAACGCCGCCGTTTTCAACCGTGAAGCTGCCTGCGGAACGCATGATACCGTTGTTCGAACGGAACAGTTTTAATTTGGAAGAGGAATCCACCGAAGTTGCAGTGGAGTCAACCCTTTTATCTTCGGTCTCAAGGGTTCTATAATCATAATCATCATCAACAAGACCGTCACCACGATAACCACATATGCGTTTGGTAGTTCCCGTCACGCGAATACCATCTACTGTAATGTAGTAGGGAATGAAAGAAAAAACATTGCTTGGTCTTGCAGAAAAATAAGCAAAATCTTCATCATTCAACTTACTGATAACAATGTAGCCGGGATCACGTTCAGGTTTATTTACGATTTTAGAACCAGAGCTATAAATTGTTCCACTCTTGACATAGAGGAAATCTTCCAGTGTACCATTAGGTCTGGTAACATCAATCGTTTCATACGCAATATCCGTTCCGTTTTTGTCGCCATTATAAAGTGACTTGCGATTTGCGCCAAGACTCTGAAGATTGCCACCACCGCCGCTGCTTTCTTGTACATTCACATCGAAGCCTGCTTCGCGATAGTTCAGTCTGTCAAGTGCGAAAAGCATATACACATCGCTTACATGAACACGAGCAGAGCCAGGAGCGATGATACGCCAGATAGAGTAGTTTCTCGGAGCAAGATACTTCGCATCAAGTTCCCATACATGGTAGGTTTCTCCTGCCTTGGGTGTGAAGCCCATACCGTTTTCGCCATTAGCAAAATCGTATGCGCTGGTGCAGTCTGCATCGGAGAAAGTGCCACCGTAGAGATAGCCGCCATCCAGCTTGTTTAATGCGTTATAGGTACCGCTTACATCCAAAATGTTTTCGGTCACTTTCCGTCCGGCTGGATTATCCACACTGTGGTAAATAACATCGAATGTGGTTTCTTCTACAATGTTCTCTTCCCATACAGCATAATAGGTAGCACTCTTTTTTCCAAACTTTATGCTGTCCAGCACAGTAGATGCACTTGCGGTAGCTGCCCAACCGAGGAAGGTATAGCCGTCTCTTGTGGGTTCTTCATAACCATTTGCGGTAGTTACGTCATTACCAGCTTTTCCAGTCAGTGTTTTTCTTGCAGAGCCATCGTTATAAGCACCATCATTTGCGTCAAGAACAACATCGGAAGTAGGTTTCTTGGCGACCAAGTAGATTTGGTAGGTTGTCTGCGTTGCTGTAGTTTCAGGTTTAGGATAGTTGGAATAATAGGGTTTGAATTTAATTACGTTTGGATTGGCACTCGCTTCCTTGCTCCATCCTACAATCTCCCATCCATCGTCAGCGGAAAGATAAGAATTTGCCTTGCCTAACTGTGCTTTAATATCGGCAACTTTAATAGAGTGGTTGTAACTGCCACTTCCACAGTAATCGTACTGACACTCATAATCAGCTGTCCATTTTGCATATTCCGAATAGTGATAGCCAAGATTGTAAGAGTCATCCACATACAGGACATAATATGTCATTGTCTGTGTCTCACCCTTCGCAAACGCCGGGATGGCTGTAACGCACAGCATCACACAGGTGATTGCGAATACAAGCAAATTTCTCCAATTTTTTTTGGTTTTCATTGTTGTCTGTTCTCCTTTTCTGATGTATGATTTTGTACAGGGAATGCCGTATCGGATGTGGCTAACTCCTGCGATTCCTGCTGCACACCAGATATGCTGGATGATTCGGATAGAAACTGCATAATCTCCTCGTATTTAGGGTCATCCTTTGTCAGAGTGTGTAACTCTGGCTTTTGGTATGGTTTGCGCGTGGACATTGTGACAGCTCCTTTCCTCTCGTCCTGTACCAGGATGCAGTGTTTCGCAGAATTCTCCACTCTCGGAAAGACTTTCCCTTTTTTGACATACTTATTTTACCACACACAAATGGGATTTGCAATAGTTTCTGATGATTTTTTTGCCGAAATTTACACGGAATTCATGACATGAAATGGAAATTTTAATTTAAAAAACGTATTTTATAGAATGCTTTGCTTTTTTGCGCCGTCATGGTCGCAGTCAAACGCGAAGCATTATTACTGCAAGGAGGCAACCATGGCAAAAGGAGAGAATATCTACAAAAGAAAAGATGGACGATGGGAAGCGAGGTATCCGAAAGAGTACGATGCAAAGGGGCGGATATGCTATGGATACTGCTACGGCAAAACGTACAGGGAGGCTAAAGAAAAGGCAGCAATCGCAAGAGCTTTAAGGCAGGATCGCCGGAAGGATGCAGAGAGATTTTCGGAATATTGCGCGGAATGGCTGCGGCTGCGTGAGACCGATGTAAAGCTCTCTACCTATACAAAGTACCGTACCATGCTGCAAAATCACATTCTCCCAGCACTCGGGCAATATACCCCAGACGCCATACGTACCAGTCATATCCACGAAATGACAGCGAAACTGCTGCAGCAGGGATATGCACCAAAGACCGTTCGGGATATTTTATTCTGTCTGCGGAGTATCTTCCGGTATCTCGAAAAAAATCACGGCTGTACGTTCTCCGCGCAGATCGTGTATCCACGCGCGTATGCAAAAGAAATGCGCGTATTGACCCGGGCAGAGCAGAAGCGACTCACGCAGTACCTTGTCACCGGAACCTGTGATCCCTGTAAAACGGGGGTACTGCTGTCCCTGTTCACCGGGCTGCGAATCGGGGAGCTTTGTGCGCTGCGGTGGAGAGATATTGACCTGCAAAACAAGGTACTGCGCGTCTGTGCCACCATGCAGCGGCTCCCGGTTTTCGCGGGTCCATCGGGAGCAGAAGCCGAGAGGGGGAGAGCCAAAACACAGATTGTAATCACTCCCCCCAAGAGCGATCATGCGCGCCGTGTCATTCCGCTGTCGGAAAACTCCTGCCGCATCTGTATGAGCGCACAACACGCAGCTCCGGAATCCTTTGTACTGACCGGCACAGAACAGTATATGGAGCCGCGCACCGTACAATACAGAATGCGGCAATACGCAAAAGCTTGTCAACTGGATGGCGTACATTTCCACACGCTGCGTCATACATTTGCAACGCGCTGCATAGAGCTTGGGTTTGACGTAAAGACCCTCAGTGAAATTCTCGGACATGCCAATACAACTATAACACTGGAACGTTACGTGCACTCTTCCATGGAACTGAAACGTTCCAATATGCAAAAGCTGGATAAACTGGATACATAGCACATTTCTGCTGCGCCGTCAGAAAAAGCCGTCAATGAATAGTTTTGTGAGGATACAACAGCATTATCTCCAGTCTTTCCGAGAGTGGAGAACTCTGCGAAAAGACAGGCATTGCACAGAAGATTGTGCTATCCTTTTTACAGCAAAGAAAAAAGCCCTCTCCGGTAAATTGGTACCGAATGAGGGCGTAAGCAGGTGCTTCTTAGGTCGATATTGGGCTTGGGAAGCACCTGTTGTTTTGTGAGGAGGGGGGCTTACCGGTGCAACCAATGAAATTATACAAGCCAACATAGTGTAGCCACCAAATACAGAAAAAACAAAGCAGCGACAAGACAGCTTCTCAAAGTGCATAACAATTCTGCTCAGCACAGAGAGAACATCTCTTATCAGATATATGCGTGGAGGTAAACTTGCTCCAAAAGCACCACAAAAAAACGAACAAAATCATAAATAGCCCAAACAGCACCATCCGTGCCAAACAAGGCTTTCCTATACAATCTATGAAAGGATGTTTTCCAATGCGAAAATATCAAATGATCCATCCGGTCGGACGTGAAATGGTAAACTTACGCACTTTTGAAGCAGAAATCAAAAATGCAGTAGCCGAGATCATGCCATTTGCGAAGGGAGAAGTGGCTGCAAACTACTATACCGTAGAACCGTCTCCTTACCATAGTCAGGCAATCAAGATAGGCCAGATACTTGGAAAAATCGCGACATTGAGACAATATTCCATTCAGATTACCAGAACCTTTTGCAGCGTAGAGGTGGTGGAAGAGGTAGAGCAACAAACAACAGATGCTTCGACAGCAACCATAGAATCCAAACCGATTCAGACGCAGAAAGGCGGTGGTGGTCGTGGGAGAAAAAAGAAAGTACATTGATATAAACGAGATGATACGCGACTATCTTCCCATGAGCCGAAAGAAGGCAAGAAAGTTTGTCCTGTCGTACCTCAATACCAAACGAATTGGGAACAAGATTTACGTGGACAGGGAAGAACTGGAACAAATCCTTGCGAATCCGGATATTGAAAAGTATCCGCTGTATCAAAACTGAATACAACTGAGCAAAAAAAGACAGCATCTGCAATTGAAGTGCCCCCTGTCAAGTAGACAGTGAAAAAACAAAAAGATTTTATCTGGAATTCCACCCTGCTGCGCAGCAGGGTGGAATTTTTCACGCGGCGGTGCGGTGAAATTCCATCGGCGTCATGCATCTGAGTCTCTGCTGGTAACGCTTGTTGTTGTAAAAATGGAGATAACGCTCGATTGCCGAAATCAGATCGTCACGCGAAGTAAACTTTCTGAGATAGTACATTTCAGATTTGAGAATACCCCAAAATCCCTCCATTGGGCCGTTGTCAATGCATCTGCCAACGCGTGACATGCTCTGCCGCATATTGGCGGCAATCAGTTTGTCGTGAAAGCTTTTGCTTGTGTACTGAAACCCTCGGTCGCTATGGAACAAAGGATGTGCATCCGGATTCGCCTTTACCGCCTCGTCAAAGGTTGCAAACACAAGCGAATTGTTGTTGCTGTCTCCGATCCTGTACGAAACGATTCTCCTGTCATACAGATCGAGGATTGCACTTAA
>NZ_CAKQVD010000080.1 GCF_934277605.1 uncultured Anaerotignum sp. | reverse complement strand
TTGCCGCCTGCACCATCTCCTCCACGCTCTCCTTCCCGTCGCAATAGGTGGTGTGCGTATGAAAATTCATGTTCGGAACTCTGCTCATTTTGTCATCTTCTCCTGCTTTACCTTGTGGTCAATGATGTGTCTTTTTGCCAGCTCCTTTCGGATATCCTCCAAGGAAATGCCCTGCTCCGTCATCAGCACCATCACATGATACGTCAAATCCGCAATTTCATAAATGGTTTCCGCTTTGTCCTCTGCCTTTGCCGCAATGATAACCTCGGTACATTCCTCGCCGATTTTTTTCAAAATCTTATCCAAACCCTTTTCAAAAAGGTAGGTTGTGTAGGAGCCTTCGGGCATCTTCTCTTTTCTGCCCGCAAGCATTTCCATCAAGCCGTCTGCCGAGAAGGATTGATATGCAGGATTCACATACACCAAATCCGAAAAGCAGGATTCCGTCCCCAGATGGCAGGCAGGGCCCTCCTTCGCCACCTCAACCGTCAATGCATCCCTGTCGCAATCTGCCGTGATGGATACAATATGCTGCACATTGCCGCTCGTTTCGCCCTTTCTCCAAAGCTCCCCTCTGGAACGGGACCAAAAGCACGTTCTGCCCTCCTTCATGCTGATGGCAAGGCTTTCCCTGTTCATGTAAGCCACTGTCAACACCCTTTTGCTGTAGGTGTCCACAACAACTGCGGGTATCAACCCTTTTTCATCAAAACGCAATTCTTCTATATTTAACACAGCCTTCTCTCCCTTCCTTCTCCTATCTGCGGACGATAATGCCCTCCGACGCAAGCCGTTCCTTCAATGCGGAAATTTCCACCTCTCCGAAATGGAAAATAGAGGCCGCCAAGCCTGCATCAATATCAGGAATCTCTCGGAACAGCGTCACAAAGTCCTCAATACAGCCTGCACCGCCCGATGCAATCACAGGCACATTGACCAAAGCACAAACCTGCCGCAGCAGCTCCAAGTCAAACCCCTGCTTCACGCCGTCCGTGTCAATGCTGTTGACAACCACCTCGCCTGCGCCCATCTCGACACACCGCCGAATCCAATCCAATGCCTCCATGCCGGTGTTCTCTCTGCCGCCCTTGGCAAACACCATAAATTTGCCGTCCACACGCTTCACATCCACAGAAAGCACAACGCATTGGTCACCGTATTTTTGCGCCGCCTCCCGAATCAAAGCGGGATTTTTGATAGCGCCGCTGTTCACGCTGACCTTATCCGCACCGCATTTCAGCACACGGTCAAAATCCTCCAGGGTGTTGATGCCGCCGCCCACCGTCAAGGGAATAAAGATATTCTGCGCCACCTCTTTTAAAATGTCGGTAAAAAGCGCTCTGCCCTCTGCCGATGCCGTAATGTCATAAAACACAAGCTCATCCGCACCGCAATCGCTGTAATATTTTCCTAACTCCACAGGAGAGGAAACATCCGCAAGTCCTTCAAATTTCACACCCTTAACCACTCTGCCGTCCTTGACATCCAAGCAGGGAATGATTCTTTTTGTAATCATTGCTCGCCCTCCTTCGTCAGTGCCACAGCCGCCTGTAAATCAATGCTCCCCGTATAAAGTGCCTTGCCCAAAATCGCACCGGAAAGCCGCAGCTCCGCAAGCCTTTTCACATCATCCAGTGTCGTCACGCCGCCGCTTGCAACAATGTCCACACTGCATTTTTCGGAAAGCTGTCGATAAAGCTCCAAATTCGTCCCCGAAAGCAAGCCATCCTTGGAAATATCCGTACAAATAATCGTTTTCACGCCGATTTTTTGCAGCTTCTCGCAAAAGTCGAAGCAATCCTCCTCGGAAACCTCCGTCCAGCCATGAATGGCAACCTTCCCGTCCTTCACATCCACACCGACAGCAATCCTCTCGCCGTATTTTCGCACCATTTCCTCCAGAAAAGCAGGCTTTTGCACCGCCGCCGTCCCCAGAATCACACGAAACACACCTGCATCCAGATAGGCCTTGATGACTTCCTCGGAGCGAATGCCGCCGCCCACCTCAACCAGAAGTCCGCTTTCCTTCACAATCGTTTGAATGGTTTCCAGATTGGGCGTGCCGCCATCCTTCGCCCCCTCCAAATCAACCACATGGAGATATTTCGCCCCTGCCGCCGCAAAGGAGCGTGCCACCTCGGCAGGTGCTTCGCTGTATATCGTTTTCTGTGCATAATCGCCCTTCACCAGACGCACCGCACAGCCGTCAATCAAATCAATCGCAGGAAATAATTCCATAGAATCCTTCCCCCTTTCTCACAATTCGCAAAATGCCTTCAAAATCTTCAAGCCGACCTCGCCGCTTTTTTCGGGATGAAACTGCGTGCCGTAAACATTGCCGTTTTCCACCGCCGCCGTCAGCATGGCACCGTATTCCGTTCTCGCAGAAACAAAGGCATCGCAATCCACGCCCGCATAGGAATGAACGAAATAAACGCAGTCGCCCTCATTGATGTATTGAAACAGCTTCGATTTTTCCTTATCCTTCGGGAAAATCAGCCGATTCCACCCAATGTGCGGCACCTTCAGCCCCGCCTCCACCATGGGCGCAATCGGCTTCACACTGCCCGCAATCAAGCCCAAGCCCTCATGCTCGCCGTATTCATAATTCTTCTCCAAAAGCATCTGCATACCCAAGCAAATGCCAAGCAGCGGCTTTCCGTTCGCCGCCTCCTCCAAAACAACCTGCTCCATGCCGCTTTGGCGCAGCTTATGAATCGCATCCGCAAATGCACCCACACCGGGCAGAATGATTCTGTCAGCCGCCTTGATTTCCGCAATGTCATGCGTAACCCTTGCCTCCACCCCGATGAATTTCAGGGAGCTTTGCAGGGAAAACAAATTCCCCACACCATAATCAATAATCGCAACCATCACAGCACCCCCTTCGTAGAAGGAATTTCATCTGCATACGCCTGCTCAATGGCAGCCGCCTTCGCCAAGGCTCTCGCCACCGCCTTAAACGCACCCTCAATGATATGATGGGAATTTTTTCCCCTCATCTGCAATAAATGCAAATTCAGCTTCGCATGTCGCACAAAGGCGATAAAAAATTCCTCAACCAGCTCCGTGTCAAATGTCCCGACCTTCTCCGTCGGAATCTCCAAGCCAAATTCCAAATGGCTTCTGCCGCCAAGGTCAACCGCCGCCAAAATCAAAGCCTCATCCATCGGCAGAGTAATGTCACCGTAACGGGCAATCCCTCTGCCCTCGCCCAAGGCCTCGGCAAATGCTTCTCCCAAGCAAATCCCGATGTCCTCAACGCTATGGTGGTCATCCACCTCAATGTCTCCCTTGCAGACCACATCCAAATCAAATCTTCCGTGCTTTGCAAAAAGCGTCAGCATGTGGTCTAAAAAGCCGACACCCGTGTGGATGCTGCTTTCCCCAGTGCCATCCAAGCAAAGGGATAAGTGAATGTCCGTTTCTGCGGTTCTTCTGAGTACCTCGCTTTTTCTCATGTCAATCCCTCTCCTCTAAAATTTCCGCTGTTTTCGCAAATAAAATCTCCATTTCCTCCGGTGTGCCAATGGTAATCCGCAGAAAATCCGCAATCCGCTCCTTGCCCCAAAAGCGCACCAAAACGCCCTTTTTCTTCAATTCCTCATAAAGCACTTTGCCGCTTACGCTTTCATGCCTTGCAAAAATGAAATTCGCCTTGGAATCCAAAACGGTAAAGCCCATCTGCCGCAGTCTTTCCGTTGCATTTTCTCTGGTTTTTGCAATTTTCTTTGCATTTTCCATGTAATAGGCATTGCTTTCCACCGCCGCCTCGCCCGCAAGCAGGGTTAAACGGTTGATGTTATAGGGGTTTGTGGAATATTTGATTTTCTCCAAATCCGCAATAATCTCTGCATTTGCGATGGCAAAGCCCAATCTTGCCCCTGCCATCGAGCGTGATTTGCTGAAGGTCTGCACCACAAGCAAATTATCATATTGATGAATCAGCTCCACACAGCTTGTCCCGCCAAAATCCACATAGGCCTCATCAATCAGCACAAGGCAGTCGGGGTTCGTTTTCAAAATTTCCTCAATCTCCGCAAGGGAAAGCACCATTCCCGTCGGTGCGTTGGGGTTGGCAATCACAACCATTCTGCCAATGCCGCAGTAATCCCGATAATCTATGCTGAAATCCTCCCGCAGTGGCAGCCTCACGCAGTCCACATCATAAAGGTCGGCATAAACGGAATAAAAGCCATAGCTGATATCGGGGAACGCCACCCCCCTTTCCCTGTCACAAAACGCCATAAAGGCAAAATTCAAAATATCATCCGAGCCGTTGGAAAGAAAAACATTCTCCGCCTGCACGCCGTAAAGTGCCGCCAGCCCTTCCTTCAGCCCCCTCCCCGTCGGGTCGGGATAAAGGTTCAGCCTTCTGACCGCATCGGCGGAAATTGCCGCCACCACCTCAGGCGAGGGCGGATAGGGCGATTCATTCGTGTTCAGCTTCACATATTGCTGATCCTGCGGCTGTTCGCCGGGTGTATATGCCTCCAAGCCCGCAAAACGTGGACTCATAAATCTACTCATCGGATAACCCCCTTCTCTTTTCGCACCAAAGCGGAACGGGCATGGGCCTCCAAGCCCTCCCTTCTGGCAAAGAAACCGATTTTCTCCGCCTCTGCCGCCAGTGCCTCTTTTGTATAATATGTAAAGGAAGAACGCTTCACAAAATCATCCACCCCCAAGGGAGAGGAAAACCGTGCCGTTGCGCTTGTCGGCAGGGTGTGGTTCGGCCCTGCGAAATAATCGCCCAAGGCCTCCGGTGCGTTTCTTCCCAAGAAAATCGAGCCGGCATGGCGAATGTCCGCCAAATACCGAAACGGCTCATCCACGCAAAGCTCCAAATGCTCCGGTGCAATCTCATTGGAAACCGCAATCGCCTCCGCAAGCGTCGAAACAAGAATAATTTTCCCGTTCCTGTCAATCGAAGCCCTTGCAATTTCCGCTCTGGGCAGCAAGGGAATCTGCCGCTCCACCTCCTGCGCAACTGCCTTTGCCAATGCCGCACTTTCCGTTACCAAAACCGCCGATGCCATTTTGTCATGCTCCGCCTGCGAAAGCAAATCCGCCGCCACAATTTCCGCATCGGAATTGCCGTCCGCAATCACAAGAATTTCGCTCGGCCCTGCAATCATATCAATGGAAACCCGCCCGAACACCTGCTTTTTCGCCTCTGCCACAAAGGCATTTCCGGGGCCTACAATTTTATCCACACGGGGAATGCTCTCCGTTCCATATGCAAGTGCCGCAACCGCCTGCGCACCGCCGATTTTAAAAATACGGTCAACCCCTGCGATTTCCGCCGCCGCAATGATGTCGGGGTTCAGTCTGCCGTCCTTTGCAGGTGTCACCATGCAGACCTCCCGCACCCCTGCAAGCTTCGCAGGAATACAATCCATCAGCACCGTAGAGGGATAGCTTGCCGTCCCACCGGGGACATATAGCCCCACTCTGTCCAAGGGGATGATTTTCTGTCCCAGCACAACGCCCTCTCTCTCCGTCAGCACAAAATCCGTCCGCTTCTGTTTTTCATGGAAGGCACGGATATGCGCCGCCGCCTCCTTTAAAATCTCCACAAATGCCGCATCTGCCGCCGCAAAGGCCACCGCTCTCTCCTCTGCGGAAACCTCAAACACCGCAGGTGCCGCACCGTCAAATTTCTCTGCATATTGCCGCAAAGCCGCATCTCCGTTTTTGCGTACCTCTGCGATAATCTCTGCCACAGCATCCGCAATATCGTTTTTTTCTTCCTCTCTTGCAAAAATTTCTTCTATTTTAATGTCTTTGTATGCATAGGTTCGAATCATCGTTTCACCTCATTCAAATCCAGTTTCATATAAATGGTGGTATCCAGTGGGCTGTCGTTGTAGCAGGGAATTTCCGCAAAGCCCAGCTCCCGATACAGCCGAATCGCGCTTTGCAGAAACGGCAGGGTATCCAGCAGAATTTCCGCATAGCCGATTTCCTTCGCATCCTGCAAAATCCGCTCCACCATCTGTTTTCCAAGCTGCTTTCCCCGAAACGCAGGGCGGACATACAGCCGTTTCAATTCGCATTGTGTTTCATTCAGTTTCCGCAGACCGACACAGCCTGCCGCCGCTCCATCCCAATACGCCAGATAGAGCCTGCCCTCCGGCATGCCGTATTTCTGCTCCAGGTGCGCCAATTCCTGCTCGTAATTCTGAATCGAAAGATATTCCCGGAACTTCGGTTCGCCCGCAACAAGCATATCCATATATTCTTGAAACAACACACCGACCTCCGCATGAAAATCGTATGCCGCTACCATCTTCAAATGTTTCATAGCACCCTCCGTCATCCGTTCGCATTCTCCAAATCCTGCGCAATCCGTTCACACAACTGCCGTATTTGCCGGTTATTGAATTTATAGCTTGCCTTATTTGCAATCAATCTTGCACTGATTGGCACAATCGTTTCGATAACCTCAAGGTTGTTTTCCTTTAAGGTGGTTCCCGTCTCCACGATATCCACAATCACATCACTCATCTTCAAAATCGGGGCAATCTCAATGGAGCCATGCAGCTCAATGATATCAATTTCTCTGCTCTGCTTTCTGTAAAACTCTCTGGCAATGTTCGGAAACTTTGTCGCAACCCGCAAAGTATGCGCAACATCGGGACGCTCGCCCTTCACGCCTGCCACAGCCATGCGGCATTTGCCCATACCCAAATCCAGCAGCTCATAAACCTCGGAGGATTGCTCCAGAAGGATGTCCTTGCCAACCACACCGATATCCGCCGCACCTCTTTCCACATAAACCGCCACATCCGAGGGCTTCACCCAGAAATACCGCACGCCGTTTTCCTCGTTTTCAAAAATCAGCTT
>NZ_CAKQVD010000079.1 GCF_934277605.1 uncultured Anaerotignum sp. | reverse complement strand
GAACTCGTCTGTTTATTCCTCTGTCTTAGCAAGTCGAAATCCTGATTTCGACTTAGGTGTCGACTTTGTCGACACCCCCTTTTTATGCGTCTGTATTCTTTTCGGTTGTTTCTTCGGCAGAGGGGGGAACAGGCTCGCCGTCAACGGTCATAGCCTCTGTGGGAACCTCCTCTGCGGGAGCGGGATTTTGTGCAGCCCGCTGCTTCGCTTCATATTCTGCCTTTTTCTTCAGAAGCTCCTGCTTTTGTGCCTCCTTGCGCATATTTGTCCAGCGCAGCATAAAGCAAAGGAACAAAAGGAACAGAATGAGATAATGAAAGCTATTCATATTATGCCAATCAATACGAACCATAACAAGAACGGCCAAGGCAATCAGAATCAGATCCTTGGGTGCCATTGCCTTTCTTTTGGGCGGCGTGGGCTGAGGTTGATTTTGTGTGTTGTTTTCCATAGGTAATCATCAGGCAAAAATGCCTTCTCCTTTCTGAAATTCTTGTTTATGAAAAAAACAAGTAGATAATTACAGTATACCATTATTTTATAGATTTGTAATGCTTTTTTTCTTTTTTGGAGGAATGAGGATGAAAAACGATTCCATCGTGCGCAAGCAGATGCTTTTATATATGGCGACCATTGCGGTATTCGTTGCAGTGGTCTGCGGTGCGCTGACGATATTTTATACCAAACACTATATGGCGGAAAAGCGGGATGAGCTGATTCAGCAGGGCGAAAAAATTGCGGAGGCTTATAGGAGGGGATACCGCACAGGCAATTTGAGCGAATTGAGCTATGAGCTGCAGATTTTGGAAAACTATATGGGTGCAGGGGTTCTGGTTATCAATGAGCAGGGCGAGATTGCACTGGCCTCCCCCGGCTTTAATGATGAGTTTTTGCAGGAAAACAACATCAGCCGCAATTTGATTGAAAAGGTGCAAAACGGCGAAATCGTTTCTGTGCAGACAAAAAGCGGACAGGTTTCCGATACCCCGATGCTTGTGGTCAGCTATCCGTTTCCGGAGGGGCATTTGGCAGGGATTTTGATGTGCCGCTCTCTGCCGGAGATTGAGGCATCCTTAAAGGAGATGTATGAAATCAGCGTCATCAGCCTGTTTTTCGTCTCTTTGTTGGGGCTGATTGTCAGCTATATAACGGCGAAATATGTTGCCTTGCCGTTGATGCGGATGAACCGTGCGGCGAAGGTCATTGCCAATGGCAACTTTGAGGAGCGTGTGGATGTGACAAGCTCGGATGAGCTGGGAGAGCTGGCGCAAAGCTTCAACCACATGGCAGAAAGCCTGCAAACGCACGAAAAGGTGCAAAAGGATTTTATTGCAAACATTTCTCACGATTTGCGCTCCCCCTTGACGAGCATGCAGGGCTTTTTGACAGCCATGCTGGATGGGACGATTCCGCCCGAAAAGCAGGAGAGATATTTGAAGATTGTTTTGGAGGAAACGGAACGGCTTTCCCGCATGACACAGAGCATTGTGGAGCTGAGCCGTGCGCAGAGCAGTACGATTTTGTTGGAGGAAACGGATTTTGAATTGAATGAGCTGATTCGTTGGAACATTGAAATGCTGGAGCCGCAGCTGGAAGAAAAAAATGTGCAGATTCATGGCATTTATGAGGCGGAGCAGACAATGGTGCATGGGGATAAGGATAAAATTTCCCGTGTGCTGCAAAATCTGTTGAGCAATGCGGCAAAGTTTTCGCCACAAAATGGTGTGATTGAGGTGGAAACAACTCTGGATAAAAAGAAGGTGCTGATTTCCGTGAAGGATGAGGGGCCGGGTATCAGCGAGGAGGACCAGAAATATGTGTTTGACCGCTTCTTTAAGACGGATACCACGCGAAATATGGATAAGACGGGCAGTGGTATCGGCTTGGCGATTGTGAGAGAATTTTTGCAGGCGCATGGCGAAACCATTACAGTGAAAAGTGAAAAGGGAAGGGGCGCAACCTTTGTTTTTTCCTTAAAGCTGGCAAAAAAAGAAAATGAATGGGCATGAAAAAAGAACCGAGTGATACGCTCGGTTCTTTTTGATTGCAATTATAATTTTTCGACCTCATCCATCCAAATACGGCTGACTGCATCGGTAGGCATTCTCCAGTCGCTTCTGGGAGAAAGGCACAATGCACCGACCTTGGGGCCATCGGGCAGGCAGGAACGCTTGAACTGCTGAATGAAGAAGCGGCGATAGAAATTCTTGAGCCATTTCAACAGGGTTTCTCTGTCATATTCATCGGCAAAGGCTTTTTCTGCCAGGAACAGAATCTTTGCGGGATGATAGCCAAAGCGGATGATTTGATAGAGGAAGAAATCATGCAACTCATAGGGGCCGACCAAATCCTCTGTTTTCTGATTGATTTGACCGTTTTCATCGGGAGGCAGCAATTCGGGGCTGACGGGGGTATCCAGAACATCAAGCAAAGCGGCAGATGCCTCTGCATCCACCTCGCCGTTTTCCGCAACCCATTTTACAAGCACACGCACCAAGGTTTTGGGAATACCGCCGTTGACACCATACATCGACATGTGGTCACCGTTATAGGTTGCCCAGCCCAGTGCCAGCTCGGATAAATCGCCTGTGCCGACCACCAAGCCGTTATATTTATTTGCCAAATCCATCAGGATTTGTGTTCGTTCTCTTGCCTGCGAATTTTCGTATGTCACGTTATGCAGGCTCATGTCATGGTCGATATCCTTAAAGTGCTGAATGACTGCATCACGGATGGGGATTTCCTTCATGGTAATACCCAAGGAGCGCATTAGAATCAAGGCATTCTGATAGGTTCTGTCTGTTGTGCCGAAGCCGGGCATGGTAACCCCGATGACATGGGTGCGGTCAATGCCGAGATAATCACAGGCCTTAACGCAAACCAAAAGCGCCAAGGTGGAATCCAGCCCACCGGAAATGCCGATGACCAAAGAATCGGAATGGGTATGCTCCATACGTCTTGCCAAGCCTGTTGTTTGGATGCCGAAAATATTTTTGCAGCGTGCATCCAGGTTTGTGGTAGGGGTAAAGGGAACATTGGAAAGCGGTCTGCTCCAGTTTTCCAGTGTGCTGTCCTCTGCCATATCGAAGAAAATCTGACGATAGAATTTCTGTGCCTCTGCCTTTTGCAGATGAGACATGAAGGTGGTGTGTTTTCTGCGTTCAGCCATCAGCATTTCCACATCAATATCTGCAAAAACAAGCTGACCTTCACGGCAGAAGGCTTCTGTCTCCGCAAACAGCGTGCCGTTTTCATAAATCATGCTGTGGCCGCTGAATACAGCATCCTGTGTGGATTCGCCTGTGCCTGCGGAGGTATAAACATACGCAGACAGACAGCGTGCGGACTGCTGAGACACCAGCTGGTGACGATAGACGGGCTTGGAGGCAAGCTCATTGCTTGCGGAAAGATTCAGAATCAGAGTTGCGCCGTACAGGCTTAAGTAGGAGCTGGGCGGAATCGGCACCCAAAGGTCCTCGCAAATTTCAATGCCGATTTTCAGCGCAGGGAAATCTGCTGCGGCAAAAATCAAATCCGCACCGATGGGAACATTCTGCCCTGCATAAGTAATTTCTTCTGCCAGAAGGTCGTCTGCGGAGGCAAACCAACGCTCCTCGTAAAATTCGCTGTAATTGGGGATATGTGTTTTGGGAACAATGCCCAACAGCTTACCCTTGTAGATGGCAACGGCACAGTTGAACATTTGATTATCCACCGCAATGGGCGCACCAATCAGCAGAAGCAGCTCCAGTGTCTTTGTGGCCTCTGCAATATCCTGCACAGCCTGTTCTGCGGCGTGCAACAGAGGCGCTTGGAAGAAAAGATCCGCACAGGTGTAGCCTGTAACGGAAAGCTCGGGGAAGGAAAGCACACGCACCTTTTTTGCGGCCGCCTCCTCTGCAAGCTTCAAAATTTCTTCTTTATTATAAACACAATCGGCAACCTTCAGCTTTGGCACTGCCGCACCGACCTTTACATAACCATACATAGTTTCATCTCCTTAAAATTTTCTGAACAAACCGATGACCTTACCCAAAATGGCAACGTCCTTCACGATAATGGGTGACATAGAGGAGTTTTCCGGCTGCAAGCGGATGAAATCCTTTTCCTTATAGAAGGTTTTGACGGTTGCAAAATCTTCAATCAGGGCAACGACGATATCGCCGTTTTTTGCATCCCGCTGCTGACGAACCAGAATCAAGTCTTTATCGAAAATGCCTGCTTCAATCATGCTTTCCCCTTTGACACGGAGCATAAAGACGGTGTCATTATGAATATAATCAATGGGGATGGGGAAGGTATCCTCAATGTTTTCCACTGCAAGAATGGGCGTACCGGCAGTAATATTGCCGACAATGGGAACATTTGCAAATTCCCGCTGGGGTGCTTCAAAGCCGGGGTCCAAAATTTCAATGGCTCTGGGCTTTGTGGGATCTCTGCGAATCAGCCCCTTCTTTTCCAACCGGGAAAGATGCCCATGCACCGTCGAGGTGGACTTCAGCCCAACAGCATCACAGATTTCCCGCACCGAAGGGGGATAGCCCTTTTCCCGAACCTCTGCTTTCATATATTCCAAAATTTGCTTTTGCTTTGCGGACAGCTCGTTCATATACTCACTCCTTATGATTGTATCCAACTGGATGGGAATTATCAAGTCAATGGCAGAAATATCCTGCGGATAAGCAAAAAACAGCATTGCAGCCGCTTTCTGCTTTGTTCGTTCTCATTATAGCATGGAAATGATATGAAATCAAACCTATGTTCGCAAATTTTTGGAAAATCTGTTGACAAAGAATGGGTGTTCGTGTATGATACAAGTATAAAACGAAAAAATGTTCGATGAAATAGGGGGCGATGACATGGAGAGAAGAACACAAAGAAGAGTTGTAAGAAAATCCAGAAAAATCAGAAAAAATATGTTTTTGCTGTTGACCTTGGCGTTGATTCTTTGCTTGGGAACCTTTGCTATGGGCGCACAGAAGGGGAAGGAAGTAAAAATCTATTATGAATCCGTGGAAATTCAAAGGGGGGACACGCTTTGGGGGATTGCTGCGGAATATAAAGCGGAAAACCAGAAAACCGAACAAATGGTTGATGCAATTCGGGCGGTTAATGGGTTAAAAACGGCGAACATACGAGCGGGCGAAAGTATCATCGTGCCGGTGACGAAGGTGGTTTTTCATCTTCCTTTTTTACAGAAAAATTCTTAAAACTTTCTTACGGTTTTAAAAATCCATTGCAGGGGAAATGGCTTTTGTGATACTATAAAAACGAAAGAAAGCATAGCACATTTCGTGTATATGTTTTGCGCAAACAGAAAAACTGCATAAAGGAGGTTGAAAAAATGTTTCCATGGATTGTTGTTTTGGCAATTCTCGGCTTAGTGATGATTTTTGCGGAAATTTTGATGCCGGGATTTGGTCTGTTTGGCATTTTGGGTACAATCTCTCTTTTGGGTTCACTTGTGCTGACGTTTAAAATTTATGGTCTTATCACATTTTTGGCTTTATTGGCTGCGGTCGTTGTTTTGTTTTTTGCAATGGTATATGTTGCGAAGAAAAGCGGGCTCTATAATAAAGTTGTGCTAAAGGATAAGCAGGAAGCAAAGGATTTTGATGAAAGCGTTTTGCAAGGGCTTTTGGGACAGATTGGTGTGACACATTCAACATTGCGCCCCTTCGGCGTGGCAGAGATTGACGGGAAAATGGTTGATGTTTGCTCGCAGGGCGATTTTATCGACAGAGATGTGAAGGTGCAGGTTGTGCAAATCATGGGAAAAACTGTGGTTGTTAAGGTGTGTCGGGAGTAAAAAGGAGGCGTAGGTATGTTTGAAATTTTTGGCTTGATTATTCCGTTGATTGTGATTCTGGTTATTGTTGGGATTTTTCTCAGCTTTGTACCGTTGGGCTTATGGATTTCCGCCATTTCCGCAGGGGTTAAGGTAAACATTTTCTCTCTGGTTGGGATGCGGCTGCGTCGGGTGCGTGCGGATAAAATCATTCGCCCCTTGATTAAGGCGCAGAAGGCCGGTATGGATGTCAATGCGAATCAACTGGAATCCCATCTGCTTTCCGGCGGGCGTGTGGATAACGTGGTGGATGCTTTGATTGCGGCACATAGAGCGAATTTGGACTTATCCTTTGAACGTGCGGCGGCGATTGATTTGGCGGGCCGTAATGTATTTGAAGCTGTAAAGATGAGCGTAACCCCCAAGATTATTGAAACACCTTGGATTTCCGCAGTTGCGATTGACGGTATCGAGGTGAAGGTTATTGCGAAGGTTACGGTTCGTGCAAACCTGAGCAGATTGGTCGGCGGTGCAGGCGAAGAAACGATTATTGCCAGAGTCGGCGAGGGTATCGTTACAACAGTCGGTTCTTCTCAGAGCCACAAGAGTGTGTTGGAAAACCCGGATTTGATTTCCAGAACGGTGCTTTCAAAGGGTTTGGATAACGGGACAGCATTTGAAATTCTGTCTATTGATATTGCGGATGTGGATATCGGCAGAAATATCGGGGCGCATTTGCAGATTCAGCAGGCTGAGGCGGATAAGCAGATTGCGCAGGCAAAGGCGGAAGAACGCCGTGCAACAGCGATTGCCAAGGAGCAGGAAATGAGAGCGGAAGTGGAACACATGAAGGCAAAGGTTGTGGAAGCGGAAGCAGAGGTTCCTCGTGCGATGGCAGAAGCATTGCGCAGTGGCAATTTGGGCGTAATGGATTATTACCGTATGCAGAATGTGCAGGCAGATACCGCAATGAAAAATAATGTTGGCAACACGGATTTATCAAAGGTGTTCCATAAGGAACAGTGCGTTGAAACAAAAGATGTATAAGCATGGAGAGGGGAAACCCTCTCTTTTGTTATATTATAAAGAAGAAACAGAAAAAATTTTGCAAAAAGCAGTGGTATAAAAAAGAATAGACGAGACATACTATGACTGCGAGAGATGCTCGCCGATGGAAAAAGAAAAACACAGGAGGTCATAGTGATGGACAAA
>NZ_CAKQVD010000078.1 GCF_934277605.1 uncultured Anaerotignum sp. | reverse complement strand
TCCACATAAACCGCCACATCCGAGGGCTTCACCCAGAAATACCGCACGCCGTTTTCCTCGTTTTCAAAAATCAGCTTTCTGCCGCCCTCATGGATGGAGGGACAGCCATAGCCAATGCGCTCAAAAATATCATACGCCTTTTCGCCTAATCTGCCCTTCGGCAGTGCAATGTTAATCCAGTTCCGCAACGATTTCAAGCCCCCTATCCTTCATGCAAAGCAGCTGTTTATACTTCACATTTCCTGTGTTTTTCTTCTGTACCAGTACACTTTGTCCGTTATCGGTCAGCATTTGTGCCGCCTGTGCCAGTGCCGCCACATCAACGCCCTCCTCATAAAGCAAAAGCGTATCCACATCATATTTCTTTTCTGTGGAATCAAAGCGCTCCAGCAAATCCAGATAAACCGCAAAGCCGATGGCATCCGCATCCTTGCCCAGCTTCCGCAGCAAATTGTCATATCTGCCGCCGCTGAGAATACTGCTCGGCACACCATTGATGAAGCCTTGGAAAATAATCCCCGTGTAGTAATCCATATCGTTCACAATCGAAAAATCAAGGTTGACCCTCTGCTCGTTCCCGCCGATTTTCAAGCACCGCAGAATATCCTCCAATTCCTTGATGGCCTGCTCCATTTTCGCATTGCAGCAAAGTGTCTTCGCCTGCGGCAATGCCTCCTCCAAGCTGCCGTAAAGGCTTGCCAAGCCCTCCAAGCTTTCCGCCATGCTCTCTGCCACGCCGTTTTCTTTGCAAATCGCACGAATCCCGTGAATGTTTTTCTCACTGATGCAGTCAAGAATCTGCTTTTGCTGTGCATAGGGCAAGGCCAATTCCTCCATCAGCCCTGCCACAAAGCCCATGTGCGAAACATCCAGCAAATATGCCTCGCTGATGGCTTTCAGGCTTCTTTGTGCCAGCAGCAGCACCTCCAATGTGGCATATTCATCCACCTCGCCGATATATTCCAAGCCCACCTGCATGATTTCCTTATATTCGCCGCTGCCCCTTCTGGCACGGTAAACATTTTCATTATAATACACACGCTCGGCACATGCTCTGCTCCCCTTCGTGTTTTTCACAATCGAAAGCGTAACATCCGGCTTGAGTGCCAAAAGCTTGCCATCCAGTCCGGTAAAGGTCAGGATTGCTTCGCTGTTCAAAAAGCTTCTGTTCTCTGCATAAAAATCATATTCTTCAAATTTGCTCATTTTAAATTTGCGATATCCGTATTGTTCAAACAAGGCACGCAGGCGAAAAATAACCTGCTCCTCCTTTTTCAAAAGCATTTCCTCCTGTTTCATAGAAAAATCCCACACCCTTTCTGTTCTAAATTTAGTGTAGCTCATATAAACGCTTTAGTCAAGTAGAACACTAAAGTATTTCATGCAAATTTTATCCGAAAGTGTCCAAAAATTTATACATACTGTCCAGAAGGTGTCCGTTTCCTGTCCTAATTTTCCAAATAAAATAGACTGTTTCGGATAATTTTGGAAAAATACAACAGTATTTTGCCCTATCTGAAACAGCCTATCTCCATTTTATGAAAAAATCGTCCGATTATTTTTCAATTTCACGAATCAGGTTTACCATTTCAATTGCACTCACCGCACAATCATAGCCCTTGTTGCCTGCCTTTGTGCCGGCACGTTCAATCGCCTGCTCAATGTTTTCTGTTGTCAGCACGCCAAACATCACAGGTACGCCTGTTTCCAGGGAAACTGCCGCAATCCCCTTGGAAACCTCGTTGCAGACAAAGTCATAATGGCTGGTGGAGCCACGAATCACTGCACCCAAGCAAATCACAGCATCATATTTGCCGCTTTTTACCATCTTAGAGGCAATCAGGGGAATTTCAAATGCGCCGGGCACCCAGGCCACATGGATATCCTCCTCTGCCACATCATGCCGCACCAAGCCATCCATTGCGCCGCTCAGCAGCTTTGCTGTGATAAATTCGTTGAATCTTGCCGCAACAATACCGATTTTGATTTGCTTTGATACCAGTTTACCTTCAAATGTTTTCATTTTTTTCTCCCTCTTTCTCTTAATAATGCAGATAATGTCCCATGCGTTCCTGTTTTGTTTTCAAATAGAACAGGTCATGTGCTGTTGCGTCCATCTGGATTGGCACACGCTCTGTAATTTCAATCCCAAATTCCTCAAGCTGATATACCTTATCGGGATTGTTGGTCAAAAGACGCATACTCTTCACACCCAGCTCACGCAAAATCTGTGCGCCGATATAGTATTCTCTCTGGTCGCCCGCAAAGCCAAGGGAAAGGTTTGCCTCAAGCGTATCCATGCCCTGCTCCTGCAGCTCATACGCACGCAGCTTGTTGATTAAGCCAATCCCACGGCCCTCCTGACGCATATAAAGCAAAATGCCACGGCCCTCTCGCTCAATCTGTGTCATGGCAGCCGCCAACTGCTGTCCGCAGTCACAGCGCAGAGAACCGAAGGTATCCCCTGTCAAGCATTCGGAATGAACTCTGCACAGCACATCCTTGCCGTCGCCGATGTCGCCCTTTACCAAGGCAACATGATGCTCTCCGTTCAAACGGTTGATAAAGCCATACGCCATGAAATCGCCGTATTTTGTGGGCATTTTTACAACTGCCTTCTGATCCACCAGCTTTTCGTGGCACTTGCGGTAGTTCTGCAAATCCCGAATGGTAATGAATTTGATATCCCATTGCTTTGCCAGCTTCATCAGCTCGGGGGTACGCATCATGGTACCATCCTCACGCATGATTTCACAGCACAGACCACATTCCTTCAAGCCTGCCAATCTGCATAAATCAACGGTTGCTTCTGTGTGGCCTTCTCTTTCCAGTACACCGTTTGGCTTGGACAAAAGCGGGAACATGTGTCCCGGTCTGCGAAAATCCTCCGGCTTCGCATCATCCGAAACGCAGGCAATCGCTGTGACGGAGCGTTCTGCCGCAGAAATGCCTGTTGTGGTGGAAACATGGTCGATGGAAACGGTAAATGCGGTTTCGTGGTTATCCGTATTCTGCTGTACCATCTGCGGAATCCGCAATTTCCGCACATATTCCGCAGACATGGGCATACAAATCAAGCCCTTGCCATAGCATGCCATGAAGTTGATGTTTTCTGTGGTTGCAAATTCTGCCGCACAGATAAAATCGCCTTCGTTTTCCCTATCGGGATCATCTGTTACCAAAATGATTTTGCCGTTGCGCAATTCCTCCAACGCTTCCTCTACTGTATTAAACTGCATGATGTATTCTCCTCCTTAAAATCCGTATTTCGATAAAAATTCCATTGTAATTGTATTTTTCGGCTGCTGCTCTGTTTTCGGGCAAACCAGCTTTTCTACATATTTTCCGATGATATCGGTTTCCAGATTTACCAAATCGCCTTCTCTGCGGTCCTTCAAAATAGTTTGGCTGACCGTATGCGGAATGGCTGAAATGGAAAACTCGCTTTCTCCGACCTCTGCCACTGTTAGGCTAATGCCGTCAATGGTTATGGAGCCCTTTTCAACGATATATCGCATCAGCTCCGCCTTCGCCTGTATGGTATACCAAATGGCTGTATCATCCCGCCGCACACGGATAACCCTTCCCACACCGTCTACATGACCTGCAACGATATGCCCGCCAAAGCGTCCGTCTGCCGCCATAGCTCTTTCCAGATTCACAGGCGTTCCCATTGTCAGCCCTGCCAGAGAGGAGCGGTTCAGCGTTTCGTGCATCACATCTGCCGAAAAGCCATGCGAAAACAGCTCCGTTACTGTCAAGCAAATGCCGTTGACCGCAATGCTGTCGCCGATTTTGGTTCCCTCCAAAACCGTATCCGCATGAATGGTCAAAACCGCAGAATGCTGTCCGTGCTTGATTCTCTCAACCCTTCCGATTTCCTCAACAATTCCCGTGAACATCTCCGCTCACCTCACTCTCTATCAGAAAATCCTCTCCCAGAGGTATGATTTTGCTGTTCTTTAAATAAAATGCCTCCGCCGGCGTTGCAACGCCCTGTCCCTCGATGGGGGTTTTTGCCGTCCGTCCGCCAAATAATTTCGGTGCGATATATGCCTGCACCTTTTGCACAATGCCTTCCTCCAGTGCTGTCCAATGGAGTGTGCCGCCACCCTCTATCAGAATGCTGTCAATTTCCCTCTCCCCTAATTTTTGCATCAGTTCCCGTAAATCAACATGCCCGTTTTTTTCGTTCACCTGTAGGATTTGACAGCCTGCCGCCAGATATGCCTCCTGTTTTTCCCTATCCGCACAGCAGGTCGCAAGGATGGTCGGTATTTCCTTCGCCGTTGCAACAATTTGCGTATCCAACGGTGTGCGAAGGTGTGTATCGCAAATAATGCGAATCGGGTTTTTTCCACCCTCTTTTCTGCAATTCAGCATGGGGTTATCTGCCAAAACCGTTCCAACCCCCACCATGATTGCAGTATATTTATGCCTTTGCTCTTGCACATGGGCTCTTGCCGTTTCCGATGTAATCCATTTGGATGCACCTGTGTAGGTTGCGATTTTTCCATCCATCGTCATCGCATATTTCATTACCACAAAGGGACGCTTTGTCTGAATATAGTGGAAAAACACCTCATTCAAGCGGTCACATTCCTCCTCCAGAACATGCTCCGTCACCTCTATGCCATGCTCCCGCAAAATCCGAATTCCCTTCCCCGCAACAAGCGGATTGGGATCGCCGGAGCCGACAACCACTCGTGCAATGCCTGCCTCCAGAACGGCCTCCACGCAGGGTGGCTGTCTGCCCTGATGGCAGCAAGGCTCCAATGTGACATAAAGCGTTGCACCCTTCGGCGATTTTTTGCAATTTGCCAATGCGTTTCGCTCTGCGTGCGGCTGTCCGCATTTTTCATGCCAGCCCTGCCCGATGATTTCGCCATCCTTCACAAGCACAGCCCCAACCATCGGGTTTGGTGCAGCCCAGCCACAGCCCCTCTCGGCAAGCTCCAATGCCAACTGCATATAGTCTAAATCGTTCATACGGCACCCTCCAAAACAAAAAATGCTCCGAACAAAATCGTTCAGAGCATAACAAAAACACACACAGAAATAGACTCTGCGCCAAAAAAAGAAAGCTCCGGAATGTAAAAAACAATCCAGAGCAGATATCTCAAAAAAGCACAGAATGACACGAATCATCTGCGTTCACAATCTTCTTTCATCCAGACTATACTGTCGGCCTCGGAATTTCACCGAATCCTGCCTTGCGGCTCGTGGGCTATACCACCGGTAGGGACTTTCACCCTGCCCTGAAGATTTTATTTAATTTACGAGTTAAGTATATGCGTTTGTTATATACTTGTCAAGCTATTTTTTCAAATCCAAGAAAATTTCTCTGTTTTATAAAAAAGGACACGGCTCTTTGCATGAACATTGCCGTGTCCTTCTTCATTTTTCTGCCACAGAAATCCGAATGATGCGGGGTGCGTCATCCTCTGCCGATTGGCAAAGTGCCTGCACCTCTCCCAGCTTTCCGATTTGCTCCAGAAAGGCCTGATAGTTTATCGCCGGAATGACTGCCTGCACAGCGCCATCATCGGTGCTTTCCTCATAGCCGCCGCAATCCGCTATGCTCTCCCGAATTGCCCGCAAAGCCGCCGCCGCATCCTCTGCCAACAATGTCAGGCTGTCCGCAGTCTCCACATTTGCCAAGCGAAGCCCGCCATAGAGCAACGCTCTGTCTCCCGCTGCGTTTTCCGCTTGGTCTGCTTGTGCTGCCGCTTTTGGCGATTCCTGCACTGCGGGTGCCTTTCCGCCTGCACTGCGGGACATCTTCTTCTCCTCGGAATTTGTTTTGGGAGCCGCCTGCTTTGGAGGTGCTGTCTGCGCCTTATCCTCCACGCTTTCCGTTTTGGGTGTCCCCTCTATGCTATACAACGTGGCTCCATCTCCTGCATCCGCTGTATCTGTTGTATCCGCCGTGTTTGTTGTATCCGCCGTATCTGTTGTATCTGCCATGCTTGTTGTATCCAGCATAATCTGCTGCATGGCTTCGTTTTGGTTTTGGCGCATTTCCAGCATACCCTTCACGCCGCCTGCCGCCACAACCACCAAGACCGCCGCCGCAATCGTTCCAAGCTGCTTCCAGCCATAGTGCTTCTTTGCAGGAAAAGGCACAACCTTTTTCTCTGTCTGCAGCTTCTGCATCAGCTCCGCATGATATCCTTCCGGAAGCTCCTCGTCAGGAAGGCCTTCCAAGGCATTTTTCAATTCCCTTTGCAGCTCCAATTCTTCCCTGCAAGCCGCACAGACTGCCAAATGGCTTTCGATTTCTGCCGTTTCCGTCGTTTCGTTTTCCAGATATGCCCAAAGCATTTCCTTTACCGCATCGCATTTCATTGCCTTCCCTCCTTTCCTTCCTTATGACGAGCAAAGCCGTCCTTTTGTTCCCGTAATTTTATAAATTCCTGTTTTAATTGACTTCGCCCACGGGAAATGCGGCTTTTGACCGTCCCGAGCGAAAGCTCTAATAGCTCCGCAATCTCCTCATAGGAAAGCCCTTTGATGTCTCTTAAAATCACTGCCGTTTTATGCTCCGGAGAAAGACTGTCCAACGCTTGCAGAATTTCGCTTTTCTGCTCCTGCCGCAACAGGCTTTCCTCCGGCGTTTCGCCCTCATCGGCAATCTGCCGCCGCATACTGCCTTCCTCATTTTCCAATTCTTCCTCCAAGGAAAAGCTTTGCTTTCCCTTTCGCTTCCGCATTTCATCAATGCAAGTGTTTGCCGTAATGCGATAGAGCCAAGTGGAAAATTGTGAGCGTTCATCAAAATTTTTGATATTTCGATACGCCTTAAGGAAAACCTCCTGTGAGATATCCTTTGCATCCTCGCTGTGGTTCATCATGCGCAGAGCCACGTTATAAACAATTTTCTCATGCTGCAAAATAAGCTCCTCAAAGGCGTGCAAATCTCCCTGCTTCGCCTTCTTTACCAATCGCATTTCCTTTTGGTCGGTCATAAACGGTTCACCTCCGCAAGCCGTATTCACTCTTTCGATTCGCAATATATGAAAAAAAGAGACGAACCAAAATTCGTCTCTGAAACTGCAATCGAGGCGACAGGATTTGAACCTGCGACCTCTACATCCCTAATGTAGCGCTCTACCAAGCTGAGCCACGCCTCGATATTCTTTACTGCTCATTCAGCAGCTTTTATATATTACCACAGGAAGTCCTTCCTGTCAATTCTTTTTTCTCCTTTTCGGAAAGCTCCGAAGGAGAAATTTTTTAAAAAATCGAGGCGACAGGATTTGAACCTGCGACCTCTACATCCCTAATGTAGCGCTCTACCAAGCTGAGCCACGCCTCGA
>NZ_CAKQVD010000077.1 GCF_934277605.1 uncultured Anaerotignum sp. | reverse complement strand
GGCTTCGCCGATTTTGAATACATCCCCTGCGCCAACCGTCAGAAGTAAATCCCCTGACTTGCAGTTTTTCTCCAGATAGGAGCGGATGGCATCGAAATTGCCGACATATTTGGCGGGCTTGCCTGTTTTTGCGATTCTATCTGCCAGCATGGCGGCGGAGATGGTGCCGTCATCCGTTTCCCTTGCGGCATAGATATCCGCAACAATGACCTCATCCGCATCTGTGAAGGCCTCCCCAAATTCATCAAACAGGAATTTGGTTCTGGAATAGGTGTGCGGCTGGAACACGCACCATGTGGTGTGGTGCTGCACCTTTTTGGCTGCCGCAAGTGCCGCCTTGATTTCTGTCGGGTGGTGTGCATAATCATCAATGACGAGAACACCGTTTTTCTCCCCTTTTCTTTGGAAGCGGCGCTCTGTGCCTGTGAAGTGCAGAAGGCCCTTTTGGGAATCTGCGGCGGAAACACCCACAAAATGCGCAGAGGCAATGGCTGCCAGTGCGTTTGTAATGTTATGATCGCCGGGGACATTCAGATGGAAGGTGCCGAACCGCTCGCCCTTATAATAGACAGAGAAGGTGTTTTTGCCGTCTGCCTCATGCAAGATATCCTTCGCCTGCCAATCCGCACCGTCCGCAAGGCCGAAGGTTTCCACGGCACAATGCAGGCCTTGTGTCAGCTCTGCGACATTTTGGATGGCCTGATTGATGACCAATACCCCGGAAATGCGTTCCGCAAAGGCATGGAAGGAGCGGCGGATGTTTTCGAGATTTTTGAAATAATCCAGATGGTCGCTTTCGACATTCAAAATCACGCCGACCAAGGGCTGAAAACGCAGAAAGCTGTCATAATATTCGCACGCCTCGGCAACGAAAAAGGGAGAATGTCCGATTTTCAGATTGCTGCCGATGGTGGGCAGGATGCCGCCGACGGTAATGGTGGGATCGGTATTTGCGGCAAGGAGAATTTCGGAAACCATGGAGGTGGTTGTGGTTTTGCCGTGTGTGCCTGCAACGGCAATGGAATTATGATATTCCGCCATGATTTTGCCAAGCAGGGTTGCTCTGTCCATCAAGGGAATCTGCTTTGCCTGTGCCGCCTGATATTCGGGGTTATCGGGGTGGATGGCAGCGGTATAAACCACCAAATCAACATCATCTGTGATGTTTTCCGCACGATGCCCGAAGTTGATTTTGATGCCCAAGCTTTGCAAATGCTTGGTTACAGGGGTTTCCTTGATATCCGTACCGGAAACAAGACAGCCCTTTTCTGCCAGAATTTCTGCCAGACCGGACATGCTGATGCCGCCGATGCCGATGAAATAAATGTGTTTTCCTTTTTGAAATGTTGTCATATTTTATCGCCTCAAACTCTATGAAATGGGTTTTCTTTTTTCTATTTTTTTACAGATAATTGATATTTTTTATCTTTCATTATAGTATAATAGCTTTGGAAAGGCAATCGTTTCCCCCTTGATTTTCTATATTTTATACGGAAAAGGGAAAAAATAAACCTAAGAAGGCAGAGAAACGGGAGAGACTGCTTTTGTGAAGGGGGAGAAAAAACGGGCAGCAGAGAGGGGCGATTTTGACAGGGCGGCCGTGGATAAGGTTTGCAAGTTTATTTTCCTATGGTATAATAATCAAAACAAAGCGAATGCCTTTGTAACATATATACAACCTGAAAAGATGGGGGTATACAACCTGAAAAGATGGGGGTGGGTAATATGCGTAAAAAAGAAATGATAGCAATGCTGTTGGCAGGCGGACAGGGCAGCCGTCTGGGTGTTTTAACAAGAAAGGTGGCAAAGCCTGCGGTGGCCTATGGTGGCAGATACCGTATTATAGATTTTCCGCTGAGCAACTGCATTAACTCCGGCGTGGATACTGTGGGGGTGCTGACAC
Source organism: uncultured Anaerotignum sp. (assembly GCF_934277605.1). Taxonomy (GTDB): domain Bacteria; phylum Bacillota; class Clostridia; order Lachnospirales; family Anaerotignaceae; genus Anaerotignum_A. The sequence goes on along the minus strand of NZ_CAKQVD010000077.1, from coordinate 5,511 downwards.
AATATCAGCCCTTGCGTTTGAATCAGCATATCGGGATTGGGATTCCTTGGGATTTGGACAAGAAAAACGGCGGCGTGACGATTTTGGCGCCGCATGTGAAAACCGGCGATTCGGGCGAATGGTTCAACGGGACGGCAAATGCCATTTATCAGAACATTGATTTTATTGACAACAACAACCCGGAATATGTGCTGATTCTTTCCGGCGACCATATTTATAAAATGGATTATTCCAAAATGCTTGCCTTCCACAAGCAGCATGGCGCAGCGGCAACCATTGCAGTGATGGAGGTGCCGATGGAGGAGGCCAAGCGGTTCGGGATTATGAATACCCAAGAGGGCGACAAGATTTATGAATTTGAGGAAAAGCCGGAAAACCCCAAAAGCAACCTTGCCTCCATGGGCATTTACATATTCACTTGGGACAGACTGCGGGAGGCTCTGATTGAGGATAATTCCATTCATCCCGACAGTGACTTCGGCAAGCACATCATTCCAAAGATGCTGGATGAGGGGCAGCCGATGTACGCATGGCGGTTCAATGGCTATTGGAAGGATGTCGGCACCATTCAGTCCTATTGGGAATCCAATATGGATTTGATTCGCACCCTGCCGGAATTTAATCTTTATGAGGAATTCTGGAAGATTTACACAAACAGTGACAGCCAGCCGCCGCAGTATACCGCACCGAGCGCAAAAACGGAGGAGGCACTGCTTTCCGACGGCTGTGAGATTTACGGCGAGGTATATCGTTCTATCATCGGGCCGGGCGTTGTGGTGGAGTCGGGTGCTGTGGTAAGGGATTCCATCATCATGGCAGGCACAACGGTTGGCGAAAATGCCTTGATTGACCATTGTGTGATTGATGAAAAATGCAGAATCGGCAAGCATGTGCAGATGGGTGTGGGGGAAAACATCCCCAATGAAGCAAAGCCCAATATTTATAACACAGGGATCACTGTTTTGGGAATGAACAGCAGTGTGCCGGAGGGCATTGTGATGGGGAAAAACTGCGTGATTTACGGCAGAACCTTTGCGGAGGATTACCCCAACGGCAGACTGGAAAGCGGCAAGGCTGTGGTACGGGAGGTGTGAGCATGAAAGCAATCGGTATTATTTTGGCAGGCGGCAACAATGACGGCAGATTGGGCGTTTTGACTGACCAAAGAGCAGCGGCGGCTCTGCCCATCGGGAGCTGCTACCGTGCCATTGATTTTACATTGAGCAATATGTCCAACAGCAGAATCGGGAAGGTAGCTGTGCTGACGCAGTATAATTCCCGTTCTCTGCGTGACCACCTGATGTCATCAAAATGGTGGGACTTTGGCAGAAAGCAGGGCGGTCTGTTTGTCTTTACACCCTATACGAGCAATGAAGGCTCAACCTGGTTCAGAGGGACGGCGGATTCCATTTATCAGAACATGACCTTCTTGAAACGCAGCAATGAGGAATATGTTGTGATTACCTCCGGGGATTCCATTTATAAGATGGATTACCGCAAGGTTTTGGAATACCACAAGCAAAAGGATGCGGATATTACTGTGGTATATCAGAAAATGGAGGGGAAGGATTTATCCAAGTTCGGTGTTTTGGAGATGGACGCAAATCACAGATTGGAGGGCTTTGAGGAAAAGCCGGAGCAGCCGAAATCCGAGGCGGCTTCCCTGGGGATTTATGTGATTTCCAGAACGCTGCTCATCAATCTGCTGGAGCAGGGGATTCCGGAGGGCAGATATGATTTGGTAAAGGATATCATCATTCGCTTCATTCATACACTGAAGATTTACGGCTATGAATACAGCGGCTATTGGAATGCCATCGGCACAGGCATTGCGGCTTATTTTGAGACGAACATGGATTTCTTGAAGAAGGACATCCGTGACCATTTCATCAACGAATATCCTTATATTGAAACAAAGCCGAAGGATGAACCGCCTGCGAAATACAACAGAGGCGCAGATGTGACGGATTCCATTGTCGGCAGCGGCACCATTTTTGACGGGAAGGTGGAGCATTCGGTGGTGTTCCGCAAGGTGCGTGTCGGCAAGGGCGCAGTTGTGAGAAATTCCATTTTGATGGAGGGCTGCCAGATTGGCGAAAACTGCGTGGTGGAAAATGCCATTTTGGATAAGGAGGTTGTGCTTTCCGAGGGACAAAAAGTGATTGGACTTTCCTCCGTAGAGCCTGCGATTTTGAAAAAAGGCACAAAATTATAATTTTATATTTATGAACAGAGGGACAGCCACAAAATCAGAAGGTGGCTGTCCTTTTTTGATAAGCCGAATTTTTTTATAGGCGCACCGCGCCGCTTTTCTTCATGCCGTTTCCGGCACTGTGGGGAAGGGTTTGGAAAGGGAAACTTTGTTGCCCTTTCCTCGTCTGCGGGGGTTCGGGACCCATTACAGAAGGTGCGCCCAGATAAGAAACCCTGAATTCTGAAATGCTGAAAGTTGCGGCTACTGCGTCAGTTTCCCTTGACAGCCTAAGTCAAAGGATGCCTGCGGGAAACTTCCTTATATCCGCAGTCTTTCAGCTATTTCAGTTTCTTCATATTTTCTTATTGGGACACACCTAAACGGGTCCCGAGTTTTTGTTACTTTTTAGCATAAAAAGTAAGGAAGAATACCTTTGTTTCGCCGAGAGGGTTCTAAACGGGCGAAATACTGAGATTGTTCAACCGGAATTTGCAGGCGTACCGTGCCGCTTTTACGAAAAAACAGGGACTTTTTGATTTCTCGGAAATCATTTTTTAGTAAAAGAGCATATTGAATTTTATAGGGAAAAATGCGATACTAATAAAATGTATGTATACAATCGTATGAAAAAGATTCGCCCTTTGGCGTAGGAGGAAAAAATAAATGAGACAGTTGAAAGCAATCATTCTGGCTGCCGGCGAAGGCTCCCGTATGAAATCCAAGAAACCCAAGGTACTCCATGAAATTTTGAACAAGAGCATGGTGGACTATGTGATTGAAACAGCCAAGGACTGCGGCGCAGAGGAGGTCTGCGTTGTGGTGGGACACAAGGCTGAGGAGGTAAAGGCAGGCATTCGTGCAGAGGGCGTTTCCTTTGCTTTGCAGGCGGAGCAGAAGGGCACCGGCCATGCTGTGATGATGGCAGGAGATTTTATTGATGAAGGCAGTGATATGCTGATTCTTTACGGTGACACGCCCTTGATTACAGGCGAAACATTGACAAGACTGGTGGAGGTACACCGCACAGAAGGACACAGCGTAACGGTGGTTTCCTCTAAAATCAGCGATCCTGCCGGCTACGGACGCATTATGCGTGATGACCACGGCGGCTTTGAACGCATTGTGGAGCATAAGGATGCAACAGAGACAGAACGCCTGATTAACGAAATCAACACAGGGATTTATATTTTCAACGGCAAGGAGCTGAAGGACTCTCTGGGCAAGCTGGATAACAACAATGCACAGGGGGAATATTATCTGACGGATTGCTTGGAGCTGATTTTGAAGGCAGGCGGCAAGGTGGAAGCTGTGGTTGCGAAGGATGCGGATGAATTTTTCGGCGTAAACAGCCGTGTGCAGCTGGCAGAGGCGGCAAAAATTATGAAAAACCGCATTAACCGCAAGCATATGGAAAACGGCGTAACCCTTGTGGATCCCGAAAATACCTATATCGGCAGTGATGTGAAAATCGGCATGGACACTGTGATTCTGCCCGGCTGCGTTTTGGAGGGGGATACGGAAATCGGCGAGGACTGCGAAATCGGCCCCAACTCCAGATTGACAGACACCAAGCTGGGCCATGGCGTGAAATTCCAAAGCTCTACGGCAATCGAATCCGCCATTGGCAACGAAACAACGGTTGGCCCCTTTGCGTATATCCGCCCCAACTGCCACATCGGAAATAAGGTGAAGGTCGGCGATTTTGTGGAGGTCAAAAATTCCACGATTGGCGATGGCACAAAGATTCCCCATCTTTCTTATGTGGGGGATACCGATGCGGGCGAAAAAATCAACTTCGGCTGCGGCAGTATTATGGTAAATTATGACGGCAAGAAGAAGCACCGCACCACGATTGAGGATAATGTATTTGTTGGCTGCAATGTAAACCTGGTGGCACCCGTCACTGTGAAAAAGGGCGCTTATATTGCCGCAGGCTCTACCATCACAAAGGATGTGCAGGAGGATGTGCTGGCGGTTGCCAGAGCAAGACAACAGGTCATCGAGGGGTGGACAAAGAAGAGAATTGAAAGATAATTTTCACAAAAATGTCGAATAGCTGTTGAAATTGACAGGCTTTCGTTGTAACATAATATTGTATGTGCTTAATAAGACCTCGGTATACAGGCGGATTGCCCCTTGTATGCCGAAAGATACCGAAAGAGAATATTTATAGGGGGACAATCAAATGCTTAATTCCGGCATCAGCAACATCAAGGTTTTTGCCTGTAATTCCAACAAGAAATTGGCAAAAGCAATCGCAGACAAGCTTGGCTTAACTCTGGGCGACTGCGAAGTAGAAAAGTTCAGCGACGGCGAAATTTCCGTAAAAATCAATGAAACCATCCGTGGCGCAGATGTATTTATCATCCAGTCCACATCCTATCCCGTAAATGATAACCTGATGGAGCTGCTCATCATGATTGACGCAATGAAGCGTGCATCCGCAGCAAGAATCACAGCAGTTATGCCTTATTACGGCTATGCTCGTCAGGACAGAAAAGCAAGAGCAAGAGATCCCATCAGTGCAAAGCTGGTTGCAAACATTCTGACAAGTGCAGGCGCAAGCCGTGTGCTGACAATGGATTTGCACTGCGCACAGATTCAGGGCTTCTTCGATATCCCCGTGGATAATCTGGTTGGCAGCCCTCTTTTGACAAACTTCTACATCAACAAATTCGGCGAAGAATTGGAAAAGAATTTCGTTGCGGTTTCTCCCGATTTGGGCAGTGTAACCAGAGTGAGACAGTTTGCGGAAAAGCTGAATATTCCCATTGCAATTATCGACAAACGCAGACCGAAAGCAAATGTCAGCGAGGTTATGAACATCATCGGCGACATTAAGGGCAAAAAGGTTATTTTGGTTGATGACATGATTGATACCGCAGGCACCATCACAAACGCAGCCAATGCACTGATTGAAAGAGGTGCGGTTGAGGTTGACGCTTGCTGCACACACGGCGTTTTGAGCGGCCCTGCGCTTGAAAGAATCGAAAAATCCGCAATCAAGGAGCTGCTGGTTCTGGATACCATCGAGCTGCCCGAGGAAAAGAAAATCGACAAGATTACAATGGTTTCCGTTGCAGATATTTTCGCAGATGCAATCAACTGCATCCATAACGGCGTTTCTATTTCTCAGCTGTTTGACTGATTCGCATTGCGCCGAAAAATTCACAAAATCATGACAGAAAAAACTCCCAAATGAAAAAATGGGAGTTTTTCTTTTTATTTACTGAAAAATAGTGCAGTGAGAGGAGATATTTTTAGCAGTTATGGGTAAAAAAAATAATATCCAAAAAGCGGCAGCCAAACCTCGACGG
>NZ_CAKQVD010000076.1 GCF_934277605.1 uncultured Anaerotignum sp. | reverse complement strand
CGCTGGCTTAATTTCATAGAAAACACAAAGAACCCCGTTTTGAGTTGTTTCAAAACGGGGTTCTTCGACAGTCTGAACAGGGTGTCGGTATTTCCGACACCCTGTTTACTCTATCTCATAATCTTCGCTGTCATCTGCTTCACCTGTTGTGCAGGTAAAGCAAAGGTTACTGCCGGTAATCGCACTTCCTGCTGCCCAAATCGGTGCGCCGCAGACCATACATCTTGCACCGTTTTTCTTGGCAGCAAGCGTTTCTCTCAATGTTTTTACAAGTTCTTTTTTATGATACCCCTTGTTGTTCTTCATTACCATATCAGCAAATTTTTCTACGGAGATTGGCTGCATAATTAACACCCCCTTTTTAGAAATTACGGTTGATTTTTTGGAGTGAGCCTGTCATATTGGACAGCAATTTCTCCAGTAGCCATGTTTCTCTTTTCTTTATAAAGCATGGTGTAGCGTGGCTGTCCCTCTGTGTAATCCTTCTTCTCTTTCGGGAAAAAAGAACGACAGAAATATTTTCCGGTATCTTTGTGTTCGGCAATAAAAATATAAATATCGCTGTTTTCAAAGGGGGTTGAAAGCAAATAGTCCGCTTCAATTAAAGAGAATTGATTCAATTTTGCGTTGTACCGGAACACCAGACGATTATCGTCCAAGAGCTGTTCAATCAACGCCAACGGCTCAAACCGGTTCTCAATTTGAGCCAAGTAACGGCTTTTTGTTAAAGTCTCATAGGTAGTGATTCCGGTTATGATTTCATCAAATACAGAACCACGATTTTGTTTTGCGATCCGCAAATCTTTCAGTTTTCCAAGACCCATCAAATGATGAAAGTCCAGTTTGGAGAAGCCAATCACCAACTCTGCGGTTTTTCCCTTTCGGCCAATAATGATCCGATATTGTATCTCCAACAAATTTTCAAATGCTTTTGCACACTTTTGTAATTTATCCATAAAACCTCTCTGTCCGCATAAAGAAAGCCGCCCTGCAATGCAAGGCGGCTTTGAGCATTTTCTTTCGGCTTGCAGCCTACTCCGGTTTGAGGTTACTGCACAACCCCTACTGAAAGCTCTGCATAACAAGGCATTCCGGTACGCTATTATGCTTCAACACTTTGGCAGACACACGCCGTTGCCTACCTTGTACTATTATTATGTGCAACTTTAGAAAAGATGTCAATTTCCATGAAAAATCAGAAAATATCTTCTCTGCTTATGAGAAAGGAGGCTCCATCTATGGCAACCACACGCATCATGCCCCTGCATATCGGAAAGGGGCGCACTGAGAGCCGAGCAATCAGCGATATGATTGATTATGTGGCAAATCCGCAAAAGACTGACAACGGAAAACTAATTACCGGTGCCGCCGCTGGAGTCGCCGCCCTCGACGGTGGTGTTACTGAAGGTGTAGGTAGGTCTACTGGTCCCGTTTTCGTAAGCCCAATCCGAGCCGGGCGAGCCATACCTAAACCAAAGATAGTATCCTTCATTTGATACAAAGGCGTTCTTGTCGAAGGTTACCGAATAACTGCCATCGCTCCCGCGCGTAGCTACGGCTTGAATTGTTGACTTTTCAATGTCGGTTGTTGTGTCACTTGTCTTTGTCAATGCCACCTCGACCTTGGCATTTTCCGGCATATTCTGCGTGTGGATGGTGAATGTTGGATTGCGTGTCGAATCAACAGCCTGATACACTCCTGTAAATGCGGGTGTGAGTACATCTACCGTCATGTTACCCAGCTGCAATGCGTCGGTCGGCGGATACCAGCCGAGATTACCTTCCTCCATGGTTTTCAACACAAATCCGCTTGTGTTAATGGAAATATTCGTCAATTTCCCTTCTCTGGATGCAGGGACAGGGGAGTTCTCGCTCCATACGCCGCCTATACTGCCGGTTGTAACGGAAACAGTCACATTCAGTCCTGTATCGCTCTTTTCAACCTTATCCACGCTGATAGATTCGAGCGAGACTTTGTTAGTATCAGGCGCTTTACTCTCCGAATTCATCGTTACACAGCCGTCGGACACGGGTGCGACGATTGCATCAGCACCCTTCAGGGTAATCGGAACAACGCCTGTGAATTTTGTAGCGCCTGTAGAGAAAGATGCACCATCGCTTATAGCCTTAAATTGAGGGACAGTGTCTGGCTGGGCTGCGCTCACGCTGATCGGTGCGCCGAGGGTAGCGGTGTAGTTAAGTGTGCCGATTTCAGCGTTGCTAGTAGTATTCTTTACCTTTGCCGTGAAGGTAACTTTCGTCGGCGTTGTCGTTCCGTCTGCTATCTTCGCGCCATAACTATAATGATTATTATTACTGTCTTTAACACCATCGGCTATTTCCCCGATACTGACCTTATCGGAGCCGCTGACTGACCACTCTATTGATACAGTCACGTTGCTGTTCTGAACACCATAGGGGCCATTTTGCAGCTTATAAGCATAGCCCGGTTTCAGCGGCTGCATGTGTGAGGAATACGCATAGTCACCCTTGTTTGGATTGAGTAACTCATCGTTTACCTGCTGCAGGATATATGCATCTGTGGTGGTGCTTGTGCCTAACTTGACTTTCTTCTGGATGAATTCATCTATCGCAGCTTGCAGCATGTCTGCCGTGTCATCGCATTCCTTCTGGGATTCAAAGCCAGTTTTTTCTTGATTCGTTATGCTTTTGATTGCATCGTCCAGTGGTTGCCAGTCTTTTGGTGTCGCAAATCGAACGCCCTCCGTGATGTCAGCAGGAGTCTTGTTGTCTATTATCAGGATTTTTGTCTTATCCGTTGCGGCTTCCTTCTCCTCGAATGTCTGCTTACTCTGCAACTCCTCATATGCATTCATCGCCGCATCAAGCTTCTCCTTATTCAGCAGGAGTACGGTTACTTTCGCCTCTGCGGTCAGTGTGCCGTTGTAGGTATAGCCGCTGGGTATGGTTACGGTGGCCACTGCCAGAGTGGAGTCTGGTTTTAAAGAAGGCTTTGGTATATAGGCTGCGTTTTTGTCCCATTCCCATTTTGTTACCGTTGCGGTAGTAGTCGAGCCGCCCTTGAGATTCAGGGTAACGTTCTTAGGGATCGCTGCCAGCGCTTGATCTGCGGTTTTCTCGCCGTAAGGCACATTGAGTGTTACTTCCTGAGCGCCCGTGATCTCCTTCGAGGTCGTGCTGCTATTGCCGCCCGCACTCGTGGAGCCGTTCTCCTTGGGGGCTGTCACGCCGTTGGAGGTATCCGTCTTGCGGATATCGAGGTTCTTATCGAAGGTTACGCCGCTGGCGGAAACATCCAGCAGGTCGATCCGACCCCCGCCTGTCAGCTTGATCTTCGCATCCGTGTTCAGCTCCTTGACCGTCGTGTACTTCTTGATCTTGATTTCCGCGCCCTTCGCGTCCTCATCCACGATCAGCTTCTCCACATCGCCGCCGAGAATCAGGTCAGCCTGATTTTCGATGCGCAGCTGCTTCGCGGGAACGTCGATCCGCGTCGTTTTGTTCAGATCGTCATCGCCGGCAAGGATAATCTCGTCAATCTTGTCCTTGTAGGAGCTGCTCTGCGTGATGTGCGCCGCCAGATCGATCAGCAGCTTGCGGATATCCGTATCGCCGATCAGATGCAGATGCACGTCCTCCTTGAGCAGGCGCGCCTTGCCGCGCACATCGACGTCCTCCAGCGTAACGGTGTTCGAGCCGCCGCCCTTGACGATCAGATCGCCCTTGATGGTGACATTGCGCAGCGTGACATCGCCATTGCCGACGGATTTTGCGATGGTCACATTGCCATCGACCGTCTGATTTTTCAGCGTCGTGCCCTTATCCTCGATCACAACATCGTCAGAGGTGGTCTTGGTGGTGTCGGTGGTGGGTGTGGTAGGCTGTGTCGGCTGGTACGCCGTGCCGCCCAGCATGCGGTTGAGCGAGGATACCGCCTCGGCTCTGCTGATGGAGGCGTTGGCGTCAAAGCTGCCGTCGGGATAGCCCGTCATATAGCCAGCCGCAACGACTGCGCCCACGCTGCCCCGCGCCCATGCGGGAATGGAGCCGACATCCGTGAAGCGATATGCGCCTGCCTCATTTGCGCTCAATCTCGCCACGTTTGCGATCATCACAGCCGCCTCGGCACGGGTAATGGTGTTGCCCGGCTTAAAGCTGCCATCGCTGTAGCCCTTGACATAGCCCGCCGCAACGGCTCTCGCTACGGCGCTATAGAACCAGCTGCCGTTTTTTACATCCGAAAAATTGATGCTGCCCTCCGACCAAAAGCCCTTTGCGTTATTCATCAGCGTGACAAATTCCGCGCGGGTGATGGTGTTGCCCGGCTTGAAGGTGCCATCCCCATAGCCTTGGATCAGGCCCTTGCTCTGCCATTGCGTGATGACGCTTTCCGCCCAGTGCCCGGCGATATCGCTCGGTGCAGCCATGGCGGGTACACTCGGCACGATCATCGCAGCCGTCAGCGCCAATGGCAGAAGTTTTTTGGTGAAATTCTTCCCCATTTCGTTCCCTCCTTTGATTCAATAAAAAAACATTTGTTCCCCATCGCTTGCTTCGCACCCACATGCGAAAATCAGGCGATTCCTGCTGCCGCAGGGACTGTATTTTTTTCCATTCTATCATTGTTATGCGAATTTTGCAATCGAATCGCCATTTTGTAAAGAAAAATTTTGTAGGTTTACAATAGATATCTCCTGTACGGAAAACGGATGCAGTGCGGTAATACTCCTTGAGGTCATGGTTCTTAAAGCGTGTATTTTTCTCATACCGTAAGGAAGAACTGTTTTCAGTCCGTCCTCCTGCTGCCACCGCAGAACGGAAAGCGTACTGAATTTTGATTTTACGGTGCTGACGAGAGATTCCGTATCGGCATTGAGCTGTTCCATATCATCTGCGATATGCACCACTGTCAGCAGTGCAAACATCATGCGTTCATCCCGCATTGTAATATCATCCAGAAAATCCTCGATTTCTTCTCGCATTTGCCGAAGGTCATAAGGAATGTTGGCACTGAAATTGTAGTTGTCATTTTGCTTTCTCTGCCATCTGGTTACGTCCGTCTCCACAGAAAGCAGCTTGTTCTGCACCTCTTTTACCGCCTCATCCGTCGGAATCGGCAGAATATCAATAGAAAGCATGATATTTTTTGAAACATCCGCCATGCTTGCAATCATATCTTCCTCTAAAAAAGAGGCATAGTCCTTGATAAAAAGAACCCTGCCCACCTTATCGTCCATTTCAAAATAATCGGATTGAAACTGTATGCTGTCGGGACAAATGGCATCCTTAAAATTATGCCCATGACGAATGAAATTTCCTAAGTCAATCTCCTCCTCCCATTCCTCATCCGGTCTGAAAAAATCCTTTAAGATACGCAAGCGTTCTTTGTTGCCTAATTCCGTTACAGCAGAAGAAAGCCTTGCCAGATTTGTTGCCATGTCTGTGCCGATTCTCGTAAAAGCTGCCCTCGCTTCTTCCACAGTCTTTTTGCTGACAGAAATCGTGATATATTTTTCCTGCACCATGTTCTGTGTTGCGGCAGCTTTTCTCTCTAACATCTTGTTGTATTCCGCTCGGTATTCGTCAATGCCGTCCTTCTTTGCCTGCAACATCAGCGTCCGCCGAAACTCCTTCAGATTCAGCTTTCGGTTATTGATTGTGATTTTAATGGATGCGTCCACAGGCAGAGAATTTAAAAAAGAGCAAAACTGATTCAGCATTGCCCTTTTATCCTCATCCGATGCGACCGCAAAATTGATGTCGGTCATTTTCCATGTGCGGCTGAAATTGTTGTTTACCTTCCAAATCCCATCATCGTATATTTTTTCTATGGGAATGGATGCCTGCACGCTTCTGGTACTTTTAGCACCTCTCTTTCGTCTGAAATGCTGTTTCGCAATCTCATAGCCTTCCTTTTCCAACAGTCCACCTGTCTTTCTTAGGATTTCGCCCTTTGGATCTGCAATAATATAAGAGCAGTTGCACTCCATGATATTCGGCAAAACATATGTCTGAGAGATGTAATTGCTGTCCTTCTCATCAACGGAAACCGTTGTGCTTTGGGGATTAGCCATGTGGGATAAACCGCAAGCCATGTGGGATAAACCGCTGTGTTGGCTCTGCCCTTGGCAACCAAAGCCTTCATTGCCTTTTCCACATGATTATTCTGGCTGCCGTTTGCCTTCCAGTCATTCAAATTGCTGTAGTTATCATGGACGATTGCCCAAACTGCCATTTTTGTGATGTAATATGCCTCATAGTCATTTTTTACGCCCAGTTCGGCAGGGGTTTTATAGGGATAGCCATTTGTAATCGCACCCCAAACATGAGGATCTTTGTCTAACCCGTCCACATCAACATCATAATTTTTCGCCGCAAAATTTTCCACACCGCCCTTATTCGGATTGGCACAAAAGGCAGGATATTCCTTTCCGTCCTCCGCCTTATATACAATCACATCGGGTGCAAAATTTCTCGCATCAATCACGCCCTTCCAAGTCAGAAGCTGCCCCTTGCTTTCTTCCTTTACATATAGATTTACCTTGTTTAATGCCGTTTCCATGGAAGTGCCTGCAAAAGCCTCCACGCATACCGAAAACAGCATCAGAAAAGATAAAAATACAGATACGATTTTCTTTCCTATCGTCATAATTTTTTCCTCCTTTTTTGCAATAAAAAATGCCTTGGTTTCCCAAGACACTTTGATTTATAAGTAATTCATTTTTTATTTGGAATACAAAATATCATTTTTTGAGAGAAGATATAAACAATACTGGTTCATGCTGATACCTTCTTTTTTAGAATGTTCCGAAAGGGATTTATGCAGGCTTTTAGGAATTCTGAGTTTAAACTGTCCGGAATATTTTTCAATATCATCGGGTTCATTTATTTCCACACCATCTTCCAAAGCTGCCATAAGCCATTCTTTTTTTGCATCCTCTGCATTTTTTACAGCACTTTCGATTGTTTCGCCGCAAGTGATACACCCGGGAAGTTCGGGAAAAGATACCACATAGCCACCCTCGTCTTTATCTTCTACAATTTCCATACGGTAAGCCATTGATAAATAATCATTCAAAGTTTTCATCATTATTTACCTCACTTTCAACAATTTCTTTTACCATCTCAACATATACCTTTTTAATAGGCTCATGCTTTGGTATCGTAATGGGCTGACAGCCGGATTTTCTAAATGTATAATGACTGCTGCCGCCCTTCGGAGCGTTCATCACATACCCATAGCTTTCCAAAACCTTTCTTAATTCTTTGAACCTTAAATCTTTGGAAAGCGACAGTATCTTCATCAACAATTTATCCCATTTTGACATCTCATATTCCTCCTACTGTCATTATATGTGGTATCACATACGGTGTCAATATTATTTTTTCACTACATACCCCACAAGCTGTAGGTTTGTCAAACATATGTTACACTGAACCACAAAAATTTCTTAATACTTCA
>NZ_CAKQVD010000075.1 GCF_934277605.1 uncultured Anaerotignum sp. | reverse complement strand
AAAAATTGCCGCTTCGTCAGCTCCGCAAGGAATCTGTCTCCACCCCTGCAAAAATCGACCAAATACAATGGCTCAGAGGATAGCAGAACACCCTTCTTGAAGCTTTCCGACTTCTGCATCCGAATAATATGTTGATTTTTCATCTTTAATCCTCTAACTTACTTTTTCACTCTCCACAAAAACATTCTCCAGTGACGGAAAATCCTTCTCGTTCATTGCCGACAGCTTTTCTCCAATAGCCTCCCGCAATTCCTCCATTGTTCCGCCAATCACCTTGGAAGTAATCGGCACACCAAACGATGTTATGTATTCTTTCATTCTTTATCCTCCTTCCGCTTTCTCATTGCATCCAGTGCCGCTGATGCCGCATACAGAGCAATCACCACCACCACCAACCCCACCACACCTGCAAAGGTCAGCAGGGCGAGAGCGGCAAATAAATCAGCCATTGCATCCCTTCCCCTCTTTCTTCACTTTGCTTGACAATTTTCTCCCCTTGTCCTATTCTGAAAATACAGGCTGTTGCAGCAGCCGAGTACATAGGAAAGGAGCTATTTTCATGGAACTAAATCCATACTGCATAAAGGATATTTTGATTGTTTTAGAGAAATCTATGGAGCCGAATCAATTCGGAGTTGTACGCCCGATTGTTCCGGAAGAATTACTTGGGAAACCTCCTCTGGATTGTTATCCGAATAATGTTCTTATGTATCACATCCAGCAGATGTTTAACAGTAATCTATTGGTTCGGGGGAAAACATATATAAATTCCGGCATCCCCCTCATTTCCGATATATCTCCTGTCGGTCACCAATACTTGAAAACGCTGAAAGATGAAACGAATTTCAAGAAATTTGTCACCGCTTTATCTAAAACACCAGACATCCTCTCGGCATTTGTTTCTCTAATACCGAAATGATTATTCCCCGGGGGCAGTGGTATCGACGTTGCCCCCGCAATGAGGACACCGCAATCCGTATATTCTCCCGTTCAGATTGATTTTCCCGATATACGTTCCGCATTTTGAGCAGTAAATTTCTTTGTATGCCTCCTCGAAAATCTCACTTTCCATACGGATGTCTACATCTGCCGTAAGGGTGACGCTTGACACGCCCTTGGTATTCCATAAGAAACTGATTTCCGTTACAGTGTCTAACGGTTTTCCATCTAACATAACTTTTCTCGCTTTTGTGTCGATACTTAAATCCACTTATCTCACCTCCCTTTAGCTTGAATATTTTTGTATCATGACAAAATTTTATTGCATAATAAAATTTAGAATGATACAATATATACACAATTAACACACACAAACACACAATATGTACCACTCAACTGAAAAAGTACGTAAAGAAAAGGGGATGAATGAATGTTATCTGAAAATGCAATCAAACTTTTAAACTTCATGGCTTATGAAAAAAAACAAATGCCCAGAAAGAAGATTTCGCCATCGTCGATTTCCTTGGAGCAAAAGGGGTTGCTCCAATAAGCGTAGATGAAATTGACCATGCAATTAAAGAACTCTACTCTAAATGGATTGTCAATATTGCGAAAAATATCGCAAGTACTGTTTCCCTGACTGAGTATGGTCTTTCTATCGCAAAACACAGATAACCTTTACCGCACCTCTTTTGGTGCGGTTTTATTTTTCAAATCCTCTCAAAATCTCTAATACTTTTTCTCTCAATCTTAACTTGCGTCTTTATCCGCAAAGAACATTGGGTCAACGCCGATGTAATTACAAATAGCAATTAACTCCTTGGCTCTAAGCTCCCTGTCTCTTTCACTATGTAGTAAGCTATCATATAAAGCTCCATAGGGAATTCCTGTTTGCCTTGCCATTTGAGAAACACTAATTCCTCTTTCTTTCACATAATTAGAAACATTTTTGGTTAAAGCATCCATTGTTTTCACCTCCTTTATATCAAATATTTTGTTATTTAAATAGTAATACCATTATTTTTGTTTGTCAAGTTGTTTTAACAAATTTTTCAATATTTTTGTTGACTTGACAAATTTTTTTGTTATAATAAAAAGCAAAGGGAAGTGAAAAAATGAAAAAGAATTTTTCTGAAACGTTAAAAGAACTGCGATTAAAAGCAGGCTACACTCAAAAACAGGTATATGATATGTTGGGGATTCGCCAATCTACTTTCAGTGCTTGGGAAACAGGTAGAGCAGAACCATCAGCAGATATGCTTCTCAAACTCTGTAAACTATACAATGTAAATGATGTGTTCGCCGCTTTTGGATATGATGGATACAATGAAGATGGTAGTATTCGTCTAAACATGGAGGAAACTGACTTAATAGAAAAATATCGAGTTTTGGATAATTATGGAAAAGACCTCGTCAACACCGTTATCGAAAAAGAATCTGAACGAAAAAAAGCCCAGGAAAAAGAATACGAAAGAAGTACCCCTAAAACAGAGATCCCAAATCTCGTGTACGAAGAATACGAACTTTCGAATACCATACAAAAGGCAGCGCAAACACCTGCGCCTTATACCAAAGACTAAATAAAAAATCCCCCTTCCTGCGCCAACAGGAAAGAGGATTCATATAGCGGTCATACCGTGGTATAATCCGCCCTCGACAAGCAGATTATAACACAAGACCGCTTTATTTGCTATACCCAAAATCAAATAAAGGAGGTCTGAATATGTTAAAAGCAGCATTATACGCCCGTGTATCCTCTGAGGAGCAGGCGAAACGGGAAAACTCTATTCCTGCACAACTGCGTGCCCTGCGTGAATATTGCCGGAAGAATAATATTGAAATATTCAAGGAATACAAAGACGAAGGCATCACAGGGCAGATCAGCAAACGCCCTGCGTTTCAGCAGATGCTTTCCGCTGCCTTTTCCGGAAAAATCAATGTGATTCTTGTTCATAAATTTGACCGCTTCGCTCGTAAGGTGGAATTGTCTCGCTCTGTCAAAAACAGCTTGCAGGCTGCCAAGGTGAATGTGGTTTCCATCACAGAACCTATCGAGGATAGCCCCATGGGATTCTTCATGGAAGGTCTTTATGAGCTGATGGCTGAATATTATGTGCGCAATCTCTCCGCAGAGGTATTCAAAGGAATGAATGAACGTGCTTTAAAAGGGAAGCACATGGGGCAAATGCCCTACGGCTATTACTGCAAAGACGGAAACGTCTATGTAAATGAGACACAGGCGGGGGTTATCCACAAGATCTACAGATTTTATGACGATGGTTGGGGACACATGAAAATCGCCAAATGGCTGAACGAAAGCAAAATTCCCACCTACAAGGGCATCATCGGAGGATGGCAGACATTTCAGGTTAAGCAGATTTTGAAAAATTCAAAATACATCGGCGAAAACCTCTGGAACGGCACCGTATACCCTGCCGACTTCCCCGCCATCCTGGATCCGGCTCTATTTCATAGAGTGCAGGAGAAATCCAATCTCATGACACGCACGCACACCTATAGGGGAAATAACTACACCAAGCATCACCTTCTGGGACTGCTCTACTGCGGCGAGTGCGGTAGCATTATGCGTGTCAAGCCAAATCAAGATTGGCAGCGTCGCAAGTTCGACACCTACACCTGTCGGGATGCCAGCCAATACAGGGGAGATTGCTGCTTCACAAAGATATTTGATGCCGCAAAGCTGGAAGATGAAGTGGATGCTTATCTTCAGAGTATTCTTGCAGGTGCGTCTATTTCCTTGATTGTCAGCAAGGATGCAGAAAAAGCAAAACCGACAGACGCTTCTAAAGGTCAAATCGAAAAAATAAATGCTGAACTCAAACGGGCGAAGGATGCTTATTTAGGCGGGGTTTTTGATTTGGACGAGTACAGAGAGATCCGCCAAGGTTTGGAGAATAACAAAAAAATAATCGAAGCGGAAACAAAGAATGTGCCCGCCCCTCTCCGGACAAATGAAAAAGAGGATATTCTGCGCAAAAAAATAAAGTCCGCATGGGATTTATATAGAAATGTGCAAACCGCAGAAGAAAAACGAACTATCCTAAAGACATTTATTCATAAAATTCTTATATATAGGGATAGGTGGGAGGTTGTTTTCTATATATAGTGGTTTTATATACACCCAAAATCAATAGGTGCATGACCGCCGATGTTGGTTGGTCTTTTTCTATCTGACACAGAATCATCTCCTTTCATAAATATTTATTATATCACAGAAAACAATTATGCAAAACTGTTTTTGCGGATATATCTGTGCAAAAAGCGCAAAAAAACAGCGGCATCCTTCGATACCGCTGTTTTTCCGCAATGACTGCGGATGACAGGACTTGAACCTGCACGGGCGCAATGCCCACTAGAACCTGAATCTAGCGCGTCTGCCAGTTCCGCCACATCCGCACATTTTTCGTGTGCTTGACTATCATACTTCATACAGCAAAAAATGTCAAGCATTTTCCGATAAATTTTTTTCTTTTTTTCAAATCTTTCTTTCATCCCCAAAAATACAACTTCTTTTTAGAAAATAAAAAAGACCACTGCAATCCACAATGGTCTTTTCCGCAATTACTGCGGATGACAGGACTTGAACCTGCACGGGCGCAATGCCCACTAGAACCTGAATCTAGCGCGTCTGCCAGTTCCGCCACATCCGCACATCTCAGTGCGCTTGATTATAATACCGCACCGAAACACTTTTGTCAACACCTTTTTTATATTTTTTTCATTTTCCGCTTTTACAGGAACAGCGGCACCAATATCGGCACCAAAAGCGTACACATAATACCGTTCACAAAGGCAAGCACGGCAATCGTGCCATTCGTGTTTTTGCTGATAATGCCCAAGGTGGTGTCCATAGAGGTTGCCCCTGCCGGCGCAATGGCACAATAATAATTCAAATGGCTTGCCACAAACGGCACAATGACAAACGTCAGCATTTCACGAAGCACATTCGCCAAAAACGCAATCGTGCCGCCAACGGGATTGCCTGCCTCCGTAATCAGCACACCCGAAAGGCTATACCAGCCCAAGCCTGCGGAAATCGCCAAGCCCTCCCTCACGGGCAGGGAAAGCAAAAAAGCAGTCACCACGCCGCCGCAAAGAGAGCCGAGCGCAACCCCAAACGGAATCAGCAAAATCCGAAAGCCCAATTCCTTGATGCGGGTGAAAACGGATTTATTCAGCCCCGTATCAATCCCAACGGAAAACAACAGCAGCAGCAGCATATAGGTGGATGCACTGTCCAGAAGGCCGCTCACATCCGCAGGCATTAGGTAGCCCGCCCCAACGCCAAGCACCAGAACAACCAAAATCACAAGGCTCATTTCTTCCCCTCCTTTTCCAAAAACAGCGTGGAAAGAATATAAACCACAGCAATACTGCCGATTGCCGTCATCACAGCAAACAGCAGTGCCTTGCCACCCAAAATCGGCAGGCTTCTGACCACCTCGCCGTTTCTGCCGATGCTCACGCCCATGCAGAAAATCAAAAGCAGCAGCCAAACCGTCTGCAATCTGCTGTTCCAGCGGATTCCCCTCTCTCGTATCCAACCTTGATAGCCAATCAAAACCCCCAATCCGATTGCCAGAAAGATATATCTCATGTTTCCATCCCTCCAAAAGCTGCCCCTACGCAAGGCGCAGAGGCAGTAAGCTTACAGAATTTATTTGTTCAGCATATCCCGTTTAGGATAATTTTTCACGGATTGCATCAATGCTTTCATCCTCAATGTATTCATCATAGGTCATCTGTCTGTCGATAATGCCGCCGGGCAAAATTTCAATGACTCTGTTTGCGATGGTCTGCACAAACTGATGGTCGTGGGAATCAAACAGCAGTGTCCCCTTATAGTCCGTCAGCCCCTCATTCAGTGCTGTGATGGATTCCAAATCCAAATGGTTGGTCGGCTCATCCAAAATCATCACATTTGCGCCGCTCATCATCATTTTGCACAGCATACATCTTACCCTTTCGCCGCCGGAAAGCACTCCTGCCTCCTTCAACGCCTCCTCGCCGCTGAACAGCATTCTGCCCAGCCAGCCACGGATATCGGAATCATATTGCTCGCCTTCCTTTGCGAAGGGGCGCAGCCATTCAATCAGGCTGTCCTTGTTGCCCTCAAAGTATTCTGTGTTATCCTTCGGAAAATATGCGGTTTTTGTGGTAATTCCCCATTTAAAGCTGCCCGCATCCGGCTCCAGCTCGCCCATCAAAATCTGGAACAGCGTGGTTCTTGCAATTTCATCCTTGCCGACAAAGGCAACCTTTTCGTGCGGGCGAATCATAAAGCTGACATCATTCAGCACCCTCTTGCCGTCAATGGTTTTAGAAATCCCGTCCACCAAAAGCACATCGTTGCCGACCTCTCTGTCCTGCTTAAAGCTACAAAAGGGATATCTGCGGCTGGAGGGCTTAATGGTATCCATCTGCAGGTTATCCAACAGCTTCTTTCTGGAGGTTGCCTGCTTCGCCTTGGAGGCATTCGCACTAAAGCGCTGAATGAAGTCCTGCAGCTCCTTGATTTTCTGCTCCACACGCTTATTCTGGTCCTTCAGCTGACGCTGTGTCATCTGGGTATAGCTGTACCAGAAATCATAGTTGCCGACAAACATGGTAATCTTTCCATAATCAATATCCGCAATATTCGTGCAGACCTTATTCAGAAAATGACGGTCATGGGAAACCACGATAACCGTATTTTCAAAGTTCATCAAAAACTCCTCCAGCCATCTGATTGCATGAATATCCAGATGGTTGGTCGGCTCGTCCAGAAGAAGAATATCGGGGTTGCCGAACAAAGCCTGTGCCAGCAGCACCTTCACCTTCTGTCCGCCCGTCAGCTCCTTCATTTTCACATAATGAAACTCATTTGTAACACCCAAGCCGTTCAGCAGCATTTCCGCATTGGATTCCGCAGCCCAGCCGTCCAGCTCCGCAAATTCGCCCTCCAGCTCTGCCGCCTTAATGCCGTCCTCGTCTGTGAAGTCCTCCTTCATATAGAGTGCATCCTTTTCCTTGCGGATATCGTAGAGTCTCTTATGCCCGTATAACACACACTCCACCACATCGAACTCATCAAAAAGGAAGTGGTCCTGCTTCAAAACAGCCATTCTTTCTCCGGGGGTAATGAATACAGAGCCCTTGTTGGGTTCCATCTCCCCTGCCAAAATCTTCAAAAATGTGGACTTGCCGGCACCGTTGGCACCAATCAGTCCATAACAGTTGCCCTTTGTGAAATTGATATTCACGTCGTTGAAAAGTACTCTGCCGCCATATTGGAGGCTGACACCCTGTGCAGCGATCATGTTTTTCTCTCCTTTTTCTCACTCATTTTTTCTATTGCTTTACGGAGAATTTCCGTAATCTTCCAAAAGCATATTAAGTTTTATTATAACATGAACAGCTCCCAAAATAAAAGCCCTATTTCCCATAAAACCAAAGAAAAAACCCGCTCTGTCTCACATCATGATATAGTCCCCTTAGAGTAGACACTCGAAATAGCAAAAATTTCGAGACTACAATAAGGGGACTATTATTATGCC
>NZ_CAKQVD010000074.1 GCF_934277605.1 uncultured Anaerotignum sp. | reverse complement strand
ATGAGCGATATTATCCTGCTGAAGCTGGTCGGCATTAACATTGTTTTGGTGCATGGCGGCGGCCCCGAAATCAGCAGTATGCTGGAACGCCTGCATATTCCCTCTCGGTTCATCAACGGCCTGCGCTATACGGATGACGAAACCATCGAAATCGTGCAGATGGTGCTTTCCGGCAAAACCAATAAGGACTTGGTTTCTCTCATCGGGCAGCTTGGCGGCACGGCTATCGGGCTGTGCGGCATTGATGCAGGCATGATTCAGGCGAAAAAGCTTGCGGGCGATTATGGGAATGTCGGCGAGATTACCCATGTCAACACAGAGCCAATCGAAAATGCCATTGCAAACGGCTATATCCCCGTCATTGCAACCGTCGGCACCGATATGGACGGCAACATCTATAACATCAACGCAGACACCGCCGCCGCAGAAATCGCTGCCGCTTTGCAAGCGGAAAATATCATTACGATGACAGATATCCGCGGGCTTTTGCAAAATGTGGATGATCCCGATTCCTTAATCAGCAACGTCACCATGGAGGATATCCCCGCTTTGATGGATCGTGGGATTATCAGCGGCGGCATGATTCCCAAGGTCAAAAGTCTGGAGGCCGCCATCAAGGCAGGCGTGAAAAAGGCGGTTATGATTGACGGCAGAATCGAACACTCCATTTTGATTGAAATCTTCTCCGATGAGGGTATCGGCACAATGTTCACAAAATAAACCGTACAAAAGAAATGAAAGAAGGAATCTCTATGAGCTTTGAAGATATCAAAAAATCAGATGACACCTATATCATGCACACCTATGGGCGTTATACGATTGCAATCGACCATGGCAAGGGTGCCATCTGCTATGACACCACAGGCAAATCCTATATTGATTTCACAAGCGGCATTGGTGTCAATTCCCTTGGCTTTGCCGATGACGGCTGGGTTGCGGCAGTCACGGCACAGCTCAATAAGCTGCAGCATATCTCCAATTTGTACTATACGGAGCCATGCGTGCTGGCGGCAAAGCTGCTTTGCGAAAAAAGCGGCATGAAAAAGGTATTCTTCGGCAACAGCGGCGCAGAGGCAAACGAGGGTGTCATTAAGGCGGCAAGAAAATACTCCTTCCAAAAATACGGAGCGGGCAGAAGCAAAATCGTCGCTCTGGAAAACTCCTTCCACGGCAGAACCATGGCGGCACTTTCCGCAACCGGACAGGCGGCATATCACAATTTCTTCTTCCCCTTTGTAGAGGGCTTTGTGTTTGCCAAGGCAAATGATATTGCAGACACCCTTTCCAAGCTGACAGAGGACGTTTGTGCCGTCATGCTGGAAATGGTGCAGGGCGAGGGCGGCGTGCTGCCCTTGGAGAAGGAATATGTGCAGGCCGTGTATCAGGCGTGCAGGGAGAAGGATATTCTCTTTATCGTAGATGAGGTGCAGACAGGCATTGGCAGAACAGGCACCTTCTATGCGTATCAGCAGTTTGGCATTCAGCCCGATTTGGTATCCTCCGCAAAGGGCTTGGGCGGCGGTCTGCCCATCGGTGCGGTGCTTTTTGGCGAAAAAACAAAGGATACCCTGATTCCCGGCGACCACGGCTCCACCTTCGGCGGCAATCCCGTTGTCTGCGCAGGGGCAGTTGCGGTGCTGAATCGCATGGATGATGCCTTCTTGCAGGAGGTAACGGCAAAGGGCGACTATATGCGGGCGGAAATCGAAAAAATGCCCCATGTGACAGGCGTAGCCGGCATGGGCATGATGCTTGGCATTGAATTGGATGTGGAGGTTGCACCCGTTGTCAATGCGCTGATGGAAAACGGGCTTCTGGTGCTGACGGCAAAGCACAAAATGCGTCTGCTGCCTCCGCTCAGCATTGCACAGACAGAGCTGGAAAAGGGACTTTTTATTCTGAAAAACACCCTTGCAGCACTTTGATTTCCCCATAAAAAATAGGCTAAAACAAACAATGCCACACAGGGCTTGAACAGGGACAATCGGAAAGAGAGGAATCACAATGAAACATTTTTTGAAGCTGTTGGATTGCACAACAGAGGAAATTTATGAGCTGCTGGATTTGGCGGCAACCATGAAGCAGTATGTAAAGGAAGGCAAGGAGCATCACTTCCTGAAGGGCAAAACACTGGGTATGATTTTTGAAAAATCCTCCACTCGTACCCGCATTTCCTTTGAAACGGGGATGTATCAGCTGGGCGGCCATGCGCTGTTTATCAGTGCAAGGGATTCCCAGATTGGCAGAGGCGAGCCGACACAGGATACCGCTCGTGTGATGAGTCGTATGCTGGATGGGATTATGATTCGTACCTTCGAGCAGAAGGAAGTGGAAATGCTTGCGGAATACGGCTCCATCCCCATCATCAACGGGCTGACCGATTTGTGCCATCCCTGCCAGGTTATGGCGGATTTGCTGACCATCAGAGAGCATAAGGGCAAGCTGGAGGGGCTGACCATGTGCTATATCGGCGATGGCAACAACATGGCAAACTCCTTAATCGTCGGCGGGCTGAAAACAGGGATGCGTGTGCAGATTGCCTGCCCCGAGGGCTATCGCCCCGATTCTATGGTAATGGACTTTGCGGCGCAGTATCCCGATTGCTTCTCCATCACAGATCAGCCCATGACAGCCGCAAAGGATGCAGATGTTGTCATCACAGACTGCTGGACCTCCATGGGACAGGAGGAGGAAAAGAAAATCAGAGAAAAGGCATTTGCCGGCTATCAGGTAAATAAAGAGCTGATGGGCGTTGCAAAGGCAGATGCCATGGTGCTGCACTGCCTGCCTGCCTATCGTGAGCAGGAAATCACAACCGAGGTTTTCGAGGCACACGCAAACGAAATCTTCGATGAGGCAGAAAACCGCCTGCACGCACAGAAGGCCGTTTTGGTTAAGCTTCTGGGCTAATCTCCATCAAGAACACAAAACAAAAAAGGATACATCCTTCGGGATATATCCTTTCTTTTTCCTCATTCTGTCATATCGGGATTCAATTCATGCCATTTTCTGTGGTGCGCCTTCATGCAGGCAAAGGTTTCTTCGCTGAGAATATGCTCCATGCGGCAGGCATCTGCCAAGGCCGTTTCCTTGCTCACACCAATATCCATCAGCAAATGGGAAATGACACAATGCTTTTCATAGGTTGCCTCCGCCAGTGCCCTTCCCCTTTCCGTCAGCACAATCCGTCCCTTTTCTTCTATCTGCACATAGCCCTCTGCCTTCAGCTTTTTCATGGCATTGGAAATGCTGGGCTTGCTAAAGCCCATTTCTGCCGCCACATCCACCGAGCGCACAAAGCCTGTTTTTTGATTTAAGACATAAATGGTCTCCAGGTAATTTTCCATGGATTCCTGCGTTTTCATACAGGTTTCCCCCCTTCTTATGATACCATATTAGCAAAAATGCAGGCATATTACAATCCTTTTCTCCCCTTCTCCCCGCTTTTCACCCCTCTTAGCACAGCACTCCCGTCAGAATGTCTGCCATTTTCCGCCGCAGTCCAAAAAATTTCTATGGGTTTGATTGCATTTTTTTATTGATATTTCCCGTAAAATCATGTATGATGTATATAAGAAAAAACGATAGCAGAAGCAAAAGCCCTTTGGCTTTCTGCGATTCGTCACATTAACTATGCTTGCTTCTGTAGTTTGAGGTTTTTCTCCTAACTTCAAGCTATTTTGAATCAAACTTTTCATCTCTTCTTGTCATTGCGTTCCTAACGTAAAAAAGCACCCCCTTTATCGTTTTTTTACGTTGCAGTGACAACCCTTACGCAGCGTCTTCTCCCCCAAGAAGGCGCTGCTCCCCTTTTATGCAGAAATCCTCCGCAAAAACCCACTGAACATTATTTCATTTTATGCAGAATAAACTGTATTTTATAAATCTTCCCCTTTCTGTCTCTGTGTAGTATGATAAAAGCAATCAACCATACAGCATTGATAGAAAAGAGGGTATTTTTATGTACAGAACATTATACAGCCCACAGGGCGGACGCATTATTCTGGATGGACGCGAGGTTATCAATATGGCCTCCAATAACTATCTTGGCCTGGCCAACCATCCTGCCGTTGTTGCTGCCGCAAAGGAGGCTTTGGAAAAATACGGTGTTGCCACAACCGCAAGCAGAAACATCTGCGGCAATTATCCCGTGCATGATGAGCTGGAGGAAAAGCTGGCGAAATTCAAGGGCGTGGAGGCAACACTGGTATTCAACTGCGGCGTAACCGCAAACTCCGGTCTGATTCCACAGCTGGTCGGCAAGGGCGATTTTATTTACAGCGATGAACTGAACCACGGCTCCATCATTGACGGCTGTCGCTTATCCGGTGCGAAAATCAAGGTATTCCGCCACATGGATATGGCACATCTGGAGGAGCTGCTGCAGGAGCCTGTCGAAGGCAAACGGCTCATCATCACAGACGGCGTATTCAGCATGGACGGCGACCTTGCACCCCTGCCGGAAATGGCAGATTTGGCAGATCAATATAATGCTCTCCTGGTGGTAGACGATGCCCATGGGGATGGCGTAATGGGCCCTGCCGGCAGAGGTACGGTAGACCATTTCGGTCTGCGTGACCGCATTATCATTGAAACAGGCTCTCTCTCCAAGGCATTCGGCTCTGCAGGCGGCTTTGTGGCAGGCCCGAAGGAGTTCATCGAAGCACTGCGTCCCAAGGCAAGAAGCTTCATCTTCACCGCTTCCCCCATGGCTCCCTGTCTGACAGCGGCGGCAGCAAAGGCTGTGGATTTGGTCATGGAAAATACGGCACTGGTAGATAAGCTGTGGGAAAACCGCAATTACTTCGCCAACCGCTTGAGCAAGCTCGGCTTGAATATCGGCACATCCGTCACACCTGTTATCCCGATTATCGTCGGAGATGCCGAAAAGGCGCAAAAGCTCAGTGAAATGATGTATGAACGAGGCGTTTATGCACAGGCTCTGCAATTCCCCATGGTACCCAGAGGAACCGCACGCCTGCGTACCATCCTTTCCGCAGATCACACCAAGGAGGATTTGGATAAGGTTGTGGACGCACTGGAGGAATGTGCGAAGGCGCTTGACTTAATCAGATAAAATCAAAACCCCATTTGCTGAACCTTCGGCAAATGGGGTTTTTTATGCTCCATGATTTGTTTCTTCCTGCCGAAGAACCGCTTCCCGCCGCTCTGCCTGCTCAGCCCTCGGCTGCTTCGGGCAGATTCGATGCTAAAGCGAATCGCATAAAAAAGAAGCCCTGAAAAATCAAGGCTTCTTCGCTGCACCCGACAGGATTCGAACCTGCGGCCTTTCGGTCCGGAGCCGAACGCTCTATCCCCTGAGCTACGGGTGCGTAAGGGCTGTGTTCCAGCCCGTTTTTCTATTCTACATGGAATTGAGGAAAATGTCAATTCCTTCCCTTCGTTTCCTTTCGGCAAAAATTTACATCTCAATCCGAACCTGCGGCAAATGCCAAATTTCCTCGGCATACTGCCAAATGGTGCGGTCAGAGGAGAACTTCCCGCTTTTCGCCGTATTCAAGATTGCCATTTTCGCCCAATGCTCCCGATCCCGATAGGCCGCATCCATTTCCCACTGCACACGGGCATAATCGGCATAATCCTCCAAAACAAGATATTCATCCGCTCTGCCGCCGCAGCCGTTGAGCAACGCATCATACAGCTCTCGGAACAAATTCGTATCGCTGTCGAAGGTGCCGTCAATCAAACTGGTCAGTGCCATGCGCACCTCCTGGTTCATGTTATAAACCATCCAAGGGTCATAGCCCTCCCGATATTTTTGCTGCACCTGTGCGGCACTCATCCCGAAAATAAAGATGTTTTCTCTGCCGACCTCCTCGCAAATCTCCACATTGGCACCATCCATCGTGCCAATCGTCAGCGCACCGTTCAGCATAAATTTCATGTTGCCCGTACCGGAGGCCTCCTTGCCTGCCGTCGAAATCTGCTCACTGATATCCGCTGCGGGAATCAGCTTTTCTGCCAGAGAAACACGGTAGTTCTCCATAAATACAACCTTGATTTTGCCATGGATGGCAGTGTCATTGTTCACCACATCCGCAACAGCATTAATCAGCTTAATAATCAGCTTCGCCCTGTGATAGCCTGCCGCCGCCTTTGCCCCGAAAATAAAGGTTCTCGGCACCATATCCAAGCCGGGATTCATCTTTAGCCGGTTATACAGCCCAATGATATGCAGAATATTCAAAAGCTGTCTTTTATATTCATGCAAACGCTTCACCTGAATATCGAAAATGGAATCGGGGTTAATTGCAATGCCCTTCGTTTCCCAAATATGCTTTGCCAAAGCAATCTTGTTTTCCTTCTTGATTGTCATAAACCGATTGCGGAAGGCAGCATCCTCCGCATAAGGCTCCAGTCTCTTCAGCTCATCCAAATTGGTAATCCACCCCTCGCCGATGGTCTGCGAAATCAGCTCTGCCAGCTTGGGATTGGCATGGAGCAGCCATCTTCTTTGGGTAATGCCGTTTGTTTTGTTATTGAATTTTTCGGGATACAGCTCATAAAAATCATGCAGCTCCTGATTTTTCAGAATCTCCGTATGCAAGGCCGCCACCCCGTTGACCGAATGACTGCCGACAATCGCCAAATATGCCATGCGAATCTGTCCATCCGCAATGATTGCCATTTTTCTGATTTTATCGGGGTTGTTGCCATAACGCTCCGTCAATTCCAGCACAAAGCGGCGGTTGATTTCCTCCACAATCTGATAAATGCGGGGGAGCAGGCGGCTGAACAGCTCCATCGGCCATTTTTCCAACGCCTCGGACATAATGGTGTGGTTCGTATAGGCGCAAACCCTTTTTGTAATCTCCCACGCCTGAGTCCAGGGCAAATCGTTTTCATCCACCAGCACACGCATCAGCTCCGCCACAGCCATGCTCGGATGGGTGTCGTTCAGCTGAAATGCCACCTTATCGGGCAATTCGTTAAAATCGCTGTGCTTTTCCTTAAAGCGTGCAACCACACGCTGAATGGTTGCGGAAATGAAGAAATACTGCTGCCGCAAACGCAGCTCCTTCCCTTGTATATGCTCATCCGCAGGATAAAGCACATCGGTCAGCGTGCTTGCAAGCAGCTCCTCCTCCGCCGCCTTCTGATAATTCCCCTCGTTAAAGGATTTCAGGTCCAATCTGTTTTTGGGCTTCGCCTCCCACAGCCGCAGTGTGTTTACGGTATTGTTGCCATAGCCGATAACGGGATAATCATAGGGAATTGCCGTCACGGATTGATAATTCTCCTGCACAAAGCGATATTCGCCGTTGCCCTTTTCCACCGCACGCACATTGCCGCCGAATTTGACCTCAACGGCATATTCGTTTCTCTTAATGCCCCAAGGATCGCCGTTTTCCAGCCAGTTATCCGGCACCTCCACCTGATAGCCGTTTTCAATCCGCTGTTCAAAAATGCCGTAATGATAGCGAATCCCACAGCCATAGGCAGGCAGGGAAAGCGTGGAAAGGGATTCCAAAAAGCAGGCCGCCAATCTGCCAAGGCCGCCATTGCCAAGGCCGGGGTCCGGCTCTGCCTCCTCCACCATATTGTAATCAATGCCCAGCTCCGCAAAGACCTCCTTCACCTCATCAAACATTTCCAGATTGATCAGCGCATTGCCGAAGAA
>NZ_CAKQVD010000073.1 GCF_934277605.1 uncultured Anaerotignum sp. | reverse complement strand
TTGCCCAGCAGTTCAATACCTCTAGCCATATCTTCAGCTTTCAGGATGTAAGCGATACGCAGTTCGTCTCTGCCCAGACCGGGTGTTGCGTAGAAGCCTTCAGCGGGAGCGTACATAACTGTTTCATTGTTTTCTCTGAATTCGTTCAGCAGGAACAGCAGCAGATCTTCTGTGTTTTCAACAGGCAGCTTGCAGGTGATGTAGAAAGCGCCGCCGGGTTTCTGGCAAACAACACCGGGGATCTTCATCAGTGCATCATAAGCAACGTCTCTTCTGTGTTCATATTCTGCTCTTACGTCATTGAAGAAGTCAGCAGGCAGTTTGTACATTGCTGTTGCGCCAACCATGTCCAGTGTAGGAACACACAGACGGCCCATAGCAATCTTGAATACTTCTGCCATGAATTCTTTGTTTTTGCAAACCATGCAGCCGATACGAGCGCCGCAAGCGGAGAATCTCTTGGAAACGGAGTCGATGATGATAACTCTGTCTTCGATGTCAGCCATCTGACCGAAGGATGTCATTTCTCTGCCGTCGTAAGCGAATTCTCTGTAAACTTCGTCAGCCAGGATCCACAGATCATGTTCTTTAGCGAAGTCAGCGATAACTCTCATGTCATCTCTGGACAGGATGCAGCCTGTGGGGTTACCGGGGTTAACGATGGAGATCATTTTTGTTTTATCTGTAACTACTGCTTCCAGTCTTTCTCTGATTGCATATTTGTAGCCTTCTTCAGCGTATGTTGTAACGGGTTTTACAACACCATCAGCAGCCTGAATGAATGTCAGGTAGTTTGTGTAGTAGGGTTCAGCTACGATAACTTCATCACCGGGGTTGATGATGGACAGGAATGTCAGTGTCAGCGCTTCGGAACCACCTGCTGTAATCAGAACGTCGTTTCTTTCCAGATTCATGTCGAATCTCTTGAAGTAATCAACGATAGCGTCCTGCAGTTCGGGCAGACCCCAAGAACCAGCGTAAGCCAGTACCTTCTGGTCAAAGCCTTTTACTGCTTCCCAGAATACGGAAGGTGTTTCGATATCGGGCTGACCGATGTTCAGGTGGTAAATCTTAACGCCTGCTGCTTCGGCAGCGTCAGCCATAGGGTTAAATTTTCTAATAGGGGAGTTCTGCATTGCCTGCACTCTGTCGGAAATTCTCATGTTTTTCACTTCTCCTTTTGATATAGATATTTTGTATTTTGAAGAACTGCGTACTCTTCTCGGAGGGATTTTCGGTTCATCCTGCAAATACCCACGAACTCACATCCTGAAAAAAAGTTCAGTGTGTACGGAATCGCACAATGAAATCCTCAAAATCCATACCCGAATACAGTATCAGTATACCACTTTTCTACAGAAAGGCAAGGGGTACTGTGAAAATTTCTACAAACTCATTTATTTTTGTATAGTTTTTCGTACAGTTTTTTAAAATATATGAAAAAGTGTCCAACCGACTCCTGCGAAAAACAGCAATTCAGACTGAAAAATAGTTCATTTTATCTTTTTTGAGTAAAGTAAAATTCGCTTTTATTGGCAAAAATGAAAACTGACCAATATTATTTGAAAATTCTTCCTGCTCTTTGGTCCCTTCTGCCAGAAAAACAACGCATTTACACCGTTATTATTTTATTCAATTAAACAAAAGCCCCTCTTTATGAGAAGGGCTTTCTTTTTAGGCAGTTGTCTCGGTCTTTTTCGTCAGCACAGGGCTTTTCCCGCGGTTGCTGACCGTAAGTCCAAAGATCTCCGCAATATCTCTCGTTTTCAAATAGGTCACGCCGTCCTTGCGAATCAGATGAACGGTGTAAGCCTTTTCATTATAATAAACAGTTTCCTCTGTAACCATTTCCTCCTCCTTTTTTTCATAGCTGATATCCTTCAGGCGAAACCAATGCGTAAAGCCGCTGCCTGCCACCGCCGCAATGCGCACACCATAGGCACTGCCGTCCGCCGCAATATATTTCCCGCCGCCCAGATAAATGCCGATATGCCCCCTGCACCAAACCGCCGCCCCAATCGGTGCCTGCCCGATGGTCGCAATGGGGAATACCGCATCCGCTGTGTCATGGTAGCCCTGTGCATTGCGAATAATTCCTGTCCCCCAAGAAATCAGTCCGCTGCAATCCACACAAACCCTTCCGATTTTCGCCGCATCGCTGTCCCACACCAGCGAACCAAATAAAATCTTCAGTCTGTCATACGTCTTTTTCGTCAGCACCTCTCCCTTCATGCCGTAAACATAAGGTGTGCCAAGCTTTCCTCTTGCAAATGCCGCCAATTCTTCTCCCGTCATTCCATTTCCCCCTTTTCCTGTGTCACGCTCTTGCGCTGCTGCGTGCCGAAATAAAACGCAATCACAATCGAAAAAATGTTCAAAAATTGACCGCCGTCAATGCGGTTCGTCAATGTCAAAACAGAAAATACCCCCGTCAACAGCAGGGTAACAATGCTCTTTACCGTCATAAGCCTTCCCATTGCCTCTCTCCAAATTTCCTTCATGCCTCTGCCTCCCTTCAATCATGCGCCGATTGATTCAAATGCTTTTCCAATTTCTGATAAGCGTCACTCACGTTCCCGTTTGCACCCAGCTGCTTCAGCCCGCCCAGTGTTGCCAAAAGCCCGTAGCAAATGACGCATTGCTCCTTCTTGATGTTCTCGATTTCCGCCTGCTGCGCCCTCTGCTGCTCCATCCAATGAAAGCTGCGGTAAAGCAAAGCACCCAGCGTGCCTAATGCCCCCAAAACCGTCGCAAAGCGAATAATCACATCCCCCGTCACATACATTTGCATTCCTCCTTTCCCTTTTGCCAAGAAGAATAGCAGGGGCTTTGTCGCAGAAGGTCTCAAAAAAAGACGCCTCGGCCATGCCGAAAACGTCAAAAATCCACCTGTATAAAGGCCCTCAAAAAATATATCGTTTTTTCGTTACTTCATTAAGATGAAGGGAGATTGTCCTTTCCTCTCTCCATGCACTCCTTATTTCTCGCACTTTCTGGTTCTTTTTTCACAAAAGAAAAAAGGCTACCATTTTTGATAGCCTTTTTCGTTACGGAGATGGAGGGATTTGAACAGCCCACCTCGAAATATAGTCGTGCATTCTCCTTCGCTTCGCTCTCTCCATGCACTCCTTATTTCTCGCACTTTCGGGCTCTCTCCACCTGCCACCGGCAGCGCTCGCCCTCAACTCCCGCGCCACTGTGGCGCTTCGGGTTCTTTCTTCACAAAAGAAAAAAGGCTACCATTTTTGATAGCCTTTTTCGTTACGGAGATGGAGGGATTTGAACCCTCGCGCCACGTTAATGACCTATACCCTTAGCAGGGGCACCTCTTCAGCCTCTTGAGTACATCTCCATAGAACGCCTACTGCAAGAGTTAGTATACCAAATATAACGCCCTTTGTCAAATACTTTTTTCCCGAACGGGAAGAAAAAACAGACATTCCTTCGGAGCTTCCTCCCTTTCATCCAAAAAACGCCGTTTTTTCCTCTCCTTCCAAGCCCATCCGACAAGGCCTATGCCGTTCCGCAGTTCTCCTGTTCATTCCAAAGGCAGCAAATGCCCTTGCCCTTCTGCTTCGCCTGATGCAAAGCCTGATCCGCCTGCTCCAGCAGGGCCGCCGAGGGCTTTTCTTCGGATACACATATCACCGCTCCCGCGGAGCAGCTTGTATGGAATCCGCTTTTCCGGCAAAGGGCACCGATATCCTTGCAAATCTCTGCACCCTTTCTCTGCACCACTTCCCTTTGGCCGATGTTTCGCAAAATCACCACAAATTCATCGCCGCCGTAACGGCAAAGAATATCGCCGCTTCTGGTCTTTTTGCGCAGCAGCTCGCCGAATGAAATCAGCAGCTCATCGCCCTTGTCATGCCCATAGTCGTCATTGACCTCTCTCAAATCATCCAAATCAAATATACACAACGCCAACGGCAAATCCTCTTGCCGCAGGGCATCAATGGCAACGTGCAGACCACGGCGGTTCAGCAAATGTGTCAAATAATCATGGCAAGCCTCATCCTCCAGCACCTTTTCCCTCGTCTGCTGTGCAGAAACCGCCGTCATTTGTGCAATCCTCTTGCGTAAGCCGGCCTTTGTATGCGGCTTTTTGATAAAATCATCCACATACAGCTCAAGTGCCCGCTTCTCCAAATCCATTCTCTGCGGCATGGTAGCCAGCACAGGCACCCGCCACAGCTCGGCCTCCTTCCGCATGGCTCTTAAAATAGTCTCTGCCTCCTTCTCAGGCAAGGTCATGCTCAAAATCACAAGAAATGCCTCATCCTTGGCATGCTCCTTCATGCAGGCAAGTGCCGCCTCGGCATTCGTTGCCTCCAAAACCCGATATCTCTCTCGGAAGGCCTCGCAAACCAGCTTCCGATACGCCGCATCCTCATCCACCACCAGCAGTGTCTGCAAAATTGCCGCATATCTCATGCTCTTGTTCTCCTGTGCCGTCTCCGAGGGCTTCTCCTTCAGATATTCTTCAAATTCCACCGCAGGCATAGGCTTTGCAAAGAAATATCCCTGCACATAATCACAGCCCAGCTCACGAATCCGCTCAAGCTGCTCTCCCGTTTCCACGCCCTCAACTGTCACGCTCAAATTCATCCCACGGGCAAGCTCCATAATAAAACGCAAAACCCCCTGACTCAAGGGCTTTGTTGTCTCGCTCTGTATAAACCGCATATCCAGCTTTAAAATATCCAGCTTCATCTCATTCAGCATATTTAAAGAGGAATAGCCGCTGCCGAAGTCATCCATTTCAATGATAAAGCCCAACCCCCGCAATCGACTGACCGCATCAATAATCTGCTCCGGGTTCTCGGTGTACGCACTCTCCGTAATTTCCAAATGCAGCAATCTTGGCTCAACTTCATATTTCCGCACCAGCTGCGTCAAAATATCCGCCAGGTCTGCCTGATAAATATCCGCACGGGATACATTCACGGAAACCGGCACCTCTGCCATGCCACGCTCCCTCCAATCCCGCAGCAGTATGCACACCTGCTCCCAAATAAACTTGTCCAGCTGTGTGATAAATCCGTTTTTTTCAAATAAAGGAATAAATTCCCCCGGGGAAAGAAAGCCCATTTCGGGATGAATCCAGCGCACCAAGGCCTCCGCCCCTGCCAAGCGGTCATCCGAAAGGCTGAGCTTCGGCTGAAGATACACCGTAAACTGCCCCTCGCTCAATGCCGTTTCCATGCAGTCCGTTATGCGCTGCTCCCGCAGCAGCTTTGTACGCAGGGCATCATCATAAACGGCAAAATGCTCGTTATATTGCCCCTTAATGCTGTTTGCCGCCAGCAGCGCACGGTCACACATTTTTTCCAGAGAAACCGAAAGATCCGATACCTCATAAATACCGAACTTCAGCACCACGCCCTCGATTCTCCCCACTGTTTTGGGTTTCAGCTCCAAAAGGCGTGTATAGTCCTCCCGCTCACTGCCGCTGTGCAAAAGCAGAAACCTGTCCGCATTGAAGCGTCCGCAAATATCATCGCCCTCCATCAAATCCCGATACATATCCGCAATTTCCTTCAGCAGGTGATCGCCCGCCGAAATCCCGAAAATATCGTTGAATAGCTTAAAATTTTCAACATTGGAGCAAAGAATGGTATGCTTCTGCTCAGGATGTGCCAAAATCTGCTCCCGAGCCTTTTCATAAAAGAATTCCTTGCTGTAAAGCCCCGTCAGATGGTCATAACGATATTGATTGACCATTGCCGCATTTTCCCGCAGGCTGATTAAGCTGTCAACTCTGCGCAGAATAATCTGTGGATGAAACGGCTTCAGCACAAAGTCCGTTGCCCCATGCTCCAGCGCAGCAATTTCATCCGCCTCCCTGTCACTTGCCGTCATTACGATAACAGGAATCAAGGCCAGCTCCGCATCCTCTTTGATTTTGTCCAAAAAGGTAAAGCCGTCCATCTCAGGCATCACCAGATCCAATAAAATCAGCGAAATATCGCTTTTATTCTCTTGCAGAAACCGGAGCGCCTTTAAGCCGTTTTCAGCTTCCAAAACCTCATATTTCTCCGATAAGAGCTCCTTCAAAATATCACGGTTGATTCGACTATCCTCAACAATCAGAACGCGCTTCTTTCCTGCCATACCGTTTTCCCTTCCTTCTGTCTGTATCACTCTATCATTTCTCACTGCAAATCAAAGCCCTTCGCATGAAATGCAATCAGTCATAGATTATTTTCTCAATAATTTCTTCTTCATAGATTACCACACCTATTGTATAAAAAACAACACAAATATGCAATTTTCCCTCAAATAATTCAACGCAATCTATAATGAAACCCCACTCTTTTTCGCATAGCTCTTCAAAATCCCCTCCGGATATGCCCGAAACGCTCCTCTGACCTCCTGCGGCGCGGAAATCTGCACCTGCTCTCCCAGTCCCGCAAGCCAGCCGTAAAATTGCGGACTTACCGCAACCAATGGCTTCACATAAAAATGCGTTTCATCCACAGGCACCAAGGGAACCTCCTGCCCAAAGCGGTCCAGCATCACGCCGATGAGGCTGTTGTGGCAAAGCAGGGTTACCGTTTCATCCCGCCCGCCGTACATCCCAAAGGTTTTCTTCGCAAACGCCGCCAAATCAAAATGCCGAAATTGCTTCTCCCCCTCACGCTTGCTCTCCAAAATGTCAATGCGCTGCATTTTGTCCACACGATAATGCTTGATGGTATCCGCCGCTTTCTCATAGGCAATCAAATAATAATTTTCATCATCCCATGTCAACGCCCATGGGCTTACCACATAAAACGCCCCACCCCTCTTGAGCCGCAGCTCCTTCTTGGTTGTCCACTCCGCATATTGAAAGCAAATCCGCCTCTCGGAATGAAGGGCAAAATGGATTTTGTCCACATTGTAATAAATGGACTCGTTTTCTGTCTTGGGGCGATGATATAGAAACACATTCCTGTGTAGCTGCTGTGCCTCATATTTGCTCGTCAGGCTCTCCAGCTTGCGAATCAGCTCCTCCGATTTTTTCACTGTGATAAATTTCGAGGACTGCACCGCATCCACCAATAGCTTTAGCTCCGGCAGTTCAAAATTTCTGCTCGCAACATAATAGCCCCCCTGTGTGCCTTTTTGCTGCACAATATCCAGCCCAAAGTGCTGTAATGCCTCAATGTCTGCATAAATGCTCTTTCTCTCCGCCTGAATCCCGTAATCCTGTAATTGAGCGGCAAGCTCCCCTGCTGTCATCCGATGTGCTTCATCTGTTTTCTGCATCAAAATCTGCATCAAGCAAAGTGTTTTCATTTTCTGCGACTGCATTGCCATCCACCTCATTCCCAATTCATTATGCCCATTATATCATATTTTTCTCCAAAAGTCCGTTTTTTCGTACAGCCTGTGCTGTATATTAAAGATAGGGGAAACACAGGAAAAGGGGATAGCCAAACCTCAACCTCCTTGTGCTTAGCGTATATGAAGCTTTGGCTTTATCTTGTAGTTTGCGAATATCCGTAAAATCAAAAAAGCCCTTTGAGAAAAGGATTTTTCCTCTCTCAAAGGGTAATAAACTTGAATTGAGATTTCATATATTCCATGGGATTTAATAATTGTTATATTTTATTATCAAATATCTCTCAAGTCCTTGAAAACACTGGATTTATCGCAGGTGAGCTTTCCCTTATTGTTTCCCTTGTGTTATATCGTCCCATCAGTGTTT
>NZ_CAKQVD010000072.1 GCF_934277605.1 uncultured Anaerotignum sp. | reverse complement strand
AAATGAGCGTAATTTCTATGAAGCAGTTGTTGGAAGCCGGTGTTCACTTTGGTCACCAGACAAGAAGATGGAACCCTAAAATGGCAGAATACATCTTCGCAGAAAGAAACGGTATCTACATCATCGACCTGCAGAAAACAGTAAAAAAGGTTGACGAAGCTTATGCAGCAATCTGCAACTGCATTGCAGACGGCGGCGAAATCCTGTTTGTTGGTACAAAGAAGCAGGCACAGGAATGTATCCGTGAAGAAGCTGAAAGATGTGGTATGTACTACGTTAACCAGAGATGGTTGGGTGGTATGCTGACAAACTTCACAACAATCAAAACAAGAATTGCCAGACTGAAGGATCTGGAAAAAATGCAGGAAGACGGTACATTTGATGTACTGCCCAAAAAAGAAGTTGCAAAGCTGATGCATGAAATGGAAAAGCTGCAGAAAAACGTGGGCGGTATCAAGGAAATGAAAAAGGTTCCCGAAATGATGTTTATCGTTGATACAAGAAAAGAAAGAATCGCTGTTCAGGAAGCACACACACTGGGTATTCCTACGGTTGCTATCGTTGATACAAACTGCGATCCCGATGAAATTGATTATGTAATTCCCGGTAACGATGACGCAATCCGTGCAGTAAAGCTGATTGCTTCCAAGGTTGCTGATGCAGTTCTGGAATCCAAACAGGGTGAACAGGAAACAGCTGAAACAGTAGAAGCTGAATAATCAGAAAAAGGCATTTGCCCGAGCTTCAGCCTAAAACGGGCTGAGGCTCTTTTTATATCAAATATCAAATGAAGAAGCTGTTTTTCATGCGGCTTTGCATGAGAAGCTATGAACATAGGATTATAGGAGGGAATTTAACATGGCTATTACAGCAGGTATGGTAAAAGAACTGAGAGAAATGACAGGCGCAGGTATGATGGATTGCAAAAAGGCTCTGACAGAGGCTGACGGCAACATGGAAAAGGCAGTAGAGCTTTTGAGAGAAAAGGGTCTGGCTGCATCTGCGAAAAAAGCAGGCCGTATCGCATCCGAAGGTATGGTTGCAGTATATCTGAGCGATGACAACAAGGTTGGTGCAATCGTAGAAGTAAACTCCGAAACAGACTTCGTTGCAAAGAACCAGGTGTTCAGAGATTATGTTGCAGCAGTTGCGAAACAGGCTTCCGAAACAACAGCAGCAGATATGGATGCATTCTTTGAAGAAAAATGGGCTTTGGATCCTCAGTTCACAGTAAAAGAAGCTCTGTCTCAGCAGGTAGCTGTTATCGGCGAAAACCTGAACATCAGACGTTTTGAAAAATTTGAAAAAGCACAGGCAGGCAAATTGGTTTCCTATATCCACGGCGGCGGCAGAATCGGCGTTCTGATTGAGCTGGCTTGCGCAAATGAAGCAGAAGAGCTGGTTGAACTGGGCAAGAACATTGCTATGCAGATTGCAGCGCTGAACCCTAAGTTCACAACAGAAAACGATGTTCCCGCTGATTTCATTGAAAAGGAAACAGAAATTCTGACAGTACAGGCTAAGAACGATCCTAAGAATGCGAAGAAGCCCGAAAACATTATTGCTAAGATGATTGAAGGCAGACTGAAAAAGGAACTGAAGGAATTCTGTCTGGTAGAACAGCCCTATGTAAAGGATACAGATATGACTGTTAAGCAGTACATTGATTCCGTTGCAAAGGTAGTTGGCGCACCTATCGAAATCACAAGATATGTTCGTTTTGAAACAGGCGAAGGCATGGAAAAGAAGGATGAAAACTTCGCGGAAGAGGTTGCAAAGGCAATGAACTAATCCGTTAACGGATATACTTTAAAAATGAAAAGGAAACGCTGATCTGCGGTAAGCTTTACTGCATGGGCGTTTCCTTTTTTACAGGAAATTTTTTTCATATTCTGCATGGAGACAGAGAAAAATGTGGAAATTTTCTGTAATTTGTGTTACATTAGAGAAGTAAGGAGGCTGTAAAATAATGTATAAGAGAATTGTGCTGAAATTGAGCGGCGAAGCATTGGCGGGCGAAAAAAAAGGCGTAACCTTTGATGATAGTGTTATCTGGGGATTGATTGCACAAATCAAAGCCGTGATGGAAAAAGGGACACAGGTTTCCTTGGTTATCGGCGGCGGCAATTTCTGGAGAGGCAGAAGTGCGGATTCCAATATGGACCGTACCAAAGCAGACCAGATTGGGATGCTGGCAACAGTAATGAATGCAATTTATGTGGCAGATGCACTCCGTCAGAACGGAATCAAGGCGTTTGTACAGACACCCATTGTTATCGGCACAATGACAGAGCAATTTTCTAAGGAAAGTGCCATTGCTCACTTGGAAAGGGGAGAGGTGGTTATTTTTGCAGCCGGTATGGGACATCCCTTCTTCTCGACAGATACAATTACAGCATTGAGAGGTGCGGAGCTGGACGTAGACGGTCTGTTCTTTGCAAAGAGCATTGACGGCGTTTATGATGATGATCCTGCAACAAACCCCAATGCTAAGAGAATTGATATCATCAGAGCAGAGGATATTGTGAAAAACAACCTGAAGGTAATCGATATGGCAGCCGCAAATCTTTGTTTTGAGCGTAAGATTCCTGTAATCATCTTTGGCTTAAACGAGGAAAACAGCATTGTGCGTGCAGTGGGCGGCGAAAAAATCGGTACGATTGTAACTGTATAACTATTTAAGATTTTGTTCGCATAGGAGGAAACGATTATGGCATCTGAACTGACAAAACCTTTTGAAGAAAAGATGAAAAAAACATTGGCAGCACTGGACAGTGATTATAGCACAATCCGTGCAGGCCGTGCAAATCCCCATGTTTTAGATAAAATTATGGTGGAATATTACGGTACTCCCACACCCTTGAATCAGGTTGGGAATATTACGGTTCCCGAACCCCGTCTGCTGCAGATTCAGCCTTGGGATGCATCTTTGCTGAAGGCAATCGAAAAGGCAATCAATATGTCTGAGTTGGGTATCAACCCCAACAATGACGGTAAGGTTGTTCGTCTGGTATTCCCTGAACTGACAGAGGAAAGACGTAAGGAACTGACAAAGGATGTAAAGAAAAAAGCAGAAGCGTCTAAGGTCGCAATCAGAAACATCAGAAGAGATGCTATGGATGTTTTCAAGAAATCTGAAAAGGCGAAAGAAATCACAGAGGATCAGCTGACAGATTTGGAAGAAGAAACACAGAAGCTGACAGATAAATATGTGGCTGAAATCGAAAAGAAATGTGACGCTAAGAGTAAGGATATCCTTACCGTTTAATGATCGAAATATCCAAGCCCCTCTTCTTCGGAGAGGGGCTTTGTTACAGGGAGGCAATTTATGCTTTATGAAAACGAATCCGGCTCCTTTGAGCTGAATCCCGAAAAAATGCCTAAGCACGTTGCGATTATTATGGATGGCAACGGCAGATGGGCAACGAAACGCAAGCTGCCCAGAAAAGCCGGGCATAAGGCCGGTGCGGAGGCACTGGAAAGAATCATTTATGCCGCAAAGGAATTGGGCTTGGAGCATTTGACGGTGTATGCTTTTTCCACAGAAAACTGGAAACGCTCTACCGAGGAGGTTGGCGCAATTATGGATCTCCTGCGTTTTTATCTGAAGAATTATTTTAAAAAATTTGTGAAGGATAATATTCGGATGCATGTGATTGGAGAAAAGAGCCGCTTGGATACAGATATTCAAAAGGCAATTCAAGAAATTGAGGAGCTTTCCAAGGAAAAGGACGGCATGACTGTGCATGTTGCACTGAATTACGGCGGCAGAGATGAGCTGCGCCGTGCGATAACAAAGCTTGCCAAGGAAACGGCAGAGGGGACGCTTTCTCCCGATGCCATTACAGAGGATATGATTTCTGCTGCATTGGATACAGCAGGCACCCCCGATCCCGAGCTTATGATTCGCACCAGCGGCGAGGAGAGAATCAGCAACTTCCTTTTGTGGCAGATTGCATATTCCGAATTTTATTTTTCGGAGGTGCTTTGGCCCGATTTTGATAAAAATGAACTGGAAAAGGCGATTTATTATTATCAAAACAGAGAACGTCGGTTTGGCGGCAGATTGAAATGAGGTGACACTGTATGAAAACAAGAATTATTTCTGCTTTGGTGGCACTTCCTTTGTTGCTGTTTATTGTAATCAGCGGCGGTGATTGGCTGCATGCAGGCGTTGGGATTCTGGGATTGATTGGGATGTATGAATTTAATCGTGCAGTTTCCGGCGAAGTGAAGGGCGCACATATCATTGCATATTTGTTTGGCCTATTCTATGTTATTTTTATGGATAAGCTGGTGTATATACAAACGCTGTTTGCTGTGTTTACCTCTGTGTTTGTGCTTGCAATGCTGATTTACAGTGTTTTGTGCTATAAAAAAACAAGCTATGTGGAATGCTGTGCGGCATTTTTCGGCTTTTTCTATGCTTGCTTCCTGCTCTCTCATGTTTATTTGGTAAGAGAATTTGACCATGGCAAGCTGTTGATTTGGTTGGCATTTATTTCTGCCTTCGGCTGTGACACAGGTGCATATTTTTCCGGCTATTTCTTGGGAAAAAACAAGCTTTGCCCTGCATTAAGCCCCAAAAAAACAATAGAGGGTTCGATAGGCGGCATCCTCACATCCGTGGTGCTTTGCCTGCTCTATGGTGTTTGGATTAACCGTTTCCATCCCATTGCAGGTGTCAACGTGCTGCTTTTGTGCGGCTTGATTGGATTTTTCGGCTCTGTTTTGTCTCAAATCGGGGACTTGGCAGCATCCTCCATCAAGCGTCAGGTTGGCATTAAGGACTATGGGAATCTTTTGCCCGGTCATGGTGGTGTGTTGGATAGATTTGACAGTGTTATCCTCACTACACCGGTGCTATACTATATCATGCTGTTCTTGATTCATTAAAAACAGAGGGTGTAAAGAATGAGAAAAATTTCTATTTTGGGTTCAACCGGCTCTATCGGCACACAAACGCTTGAAGTCGTTGAAGAGCTGGGAAATATCAAAATATCGGCAATCACAGGCAACAAAAATATTTCTCTTTTGGAGGAGCAGGCAAGAAAATTTCAGCCTGAATTGGTTGCAGTGATGGATGAAGAAAACGCAAAAATTCTGCAAGGCCGTTTGGCAGATACGAAAATTCGTGTTCTCAGCGGCATGGATGGCTTGGTGGAGGCGGCTACATATAAGGATGTGGATACGGTTGTTACCTCTGTTGTCGGCAATGTCGGCTTAAAGCCAACCTTTGCTGCCATTCGTGCAGGAAAAAATATTGCCCTTGCGAACAAAGAAACCTTGGTTTCCGCCGGGCAGCTTGTTATGGATTTGGCAAAAAAGCATAATGTCAAAATCTATCCGGTAGACAGTGAACATTCTGCAATTTTTCAATCTCTCCAAGGGAATGAAGGAAACCGCATTGCACGCATTCTCCTGACTGCCTCCGGCGGCCCGTTCAGAGGGAAAAAACGTGCGGAGCTGGAGCAGGTAACGGCGGCAGATGCTTTGGCACACCCGAATTGGCAAATGGGAAAGAAAATTACGATTGATTCCGCTACGCTGATGAATAAGGGCTTGGAAGTGATGGAGGCAAAATGGCTGTTTGATGTGGAGGTTGACCAAATTGAAGTTTTGGTTCATCCGCAGAGCATTGTTCATTCTGCTGTGGAATATGAGGATGGCGCAATTATTGCACAGATGGGCGAGCCGGATATGCGTATCCCGATTCAATATGCACTGACCTATCCGAAGCGTGTAAAAAATTCGTTTCCACGGGTTGATTTTGCAAAACGGAGTAATTTAACCTTTGAAAAGCCGGATATGGAGACCTTTCAATGCCTTTCTCTTGCATATCGTGCTTTAAAAACAGGCGGCACTCTGCCAGCGGTATTGAATGGTGCAAATGAGGTGGCAGTTGCCCGTTTTCTGAAGGGAGAGTTGACATTTTTACAGATTCCTGCATTGATAGAACGAACGATGGACGCATATACTGTCAAATATGAATATACTTTAGATGATTTGTTAGAGGCAGACGCATGGGCAAGAGCCTATGCGGAGCAGTTACGCTTTTAATCAATCTGTTTGGAGGTGGGGAAAATTTCCTCGTTATTGATTACAATTATACTTTTGGGCGTTTTGGTAGTGGCTCACGAATTTGGGCATTTCATTGTTGCAAAGAAAAACGGAATTTGGGTGCAGGAATTTGCTGTCGGCATGGGGCCGAAGCTTATTTCTCGCACAAAGGGTGACACGGAATATAGTATTCGTTTGTTGCCCTTGGGTGGCTTTTGCCGCATGGAAGGAGAAGCGGAGGAAGGAGAAATTCCAAGTCCGACCTCCTTTATGAGCAAATCTGTCGGCGCACGCTTGGCAGTTATGGCGGCAGGGCCGATGATGAATTTTGTTTTGGCATTTCTTTTGATTTTCGGTTTAACCTGCACAACCTATACGGCGACACCTGCCATTCGAGAGGTTCTGCCGGATTCTGCTGCTGCGGAAATTGGGCTGAATGTGGGGGATACCATTCAGAAAATCAACGGAAAATCCATCCATATTTATGATGAATTGCAATATGTTCTGCAAGCCAATCAAGGAGACAGTCTGATTTTAGATGTGTTGGGCGCAGATGGCGTGCATCACAAATATGAACTTAAGCCAAAGCTGGATGAAGAACAGGGCAGATATCTGATTGGCTTTACGCCGCAGATAAAAACGGGGCTTTTTGCCAAGTCGTCAGAAGGGTTTGAAAAAATGGGTGTTGCCGAAACAGCACATTACAGCCTGTTTGCAATGATAAATTATGTGAAAATGACGGCGCAGGGCTTATTGCGTGTGTTTACCTTTACGGCGAATCCGGATGAATATGGCGGCCCGATTGCTATTTTTAATATGGTTGGGCAAAGCTATGAGGCAGGCTTGCAGCATAGCGTAAAGGCGGCAATTCAAAATGTGGTCTATATCGGCGCAGTGCTGAGTGCAAACCTTGGGGTGCTGAATTTGTTCCCGATTCCTGCATTGGACGGCGGACGTATTCTG
The DNA here is from genome assembly GCF_934277605.1 of uncultured Anaerotignum sp. Taxonomy (GTDB): domain Bacteria; phylum Bacillota; class Clostridia; order Lachnospirales; family Anaerotignaceae; genus Anaerotignum_A. The sequence goes on along the minus strand of NZ_CAKQVD010000072.1, from coordinate 1,333 downwards.
TTCCTGCTGATTGAAGCAGTACGCAGAAAGCCTATGGATATTGAAACAGAATCCAAACTGCAATTTTTAGGGTTTATTTTTCTGATGGGCTTGATGGCGTTTGTCCTTTTCAGTGACATTACAAAATATATCATATAAACGGAACGCCTAATGCAAATTAGGCGTTTTCTGAATGGAAAAAGGTGAGACTATGGAAAGAAAACTGACAAGAGAAGTGAAAATCGGCAGCTTGAAAATGGGCGGTAACAATCCCATTATCATTCAATCCATGTGCAATACAGATACAAGGGATGTCGAGGCAACAGTGACGCAGATTTTGGCCTTAGAAAAGGCAGGCTGTGAGCTTGTGAGAGTTGCTGTTCCGGATATGGCGGCAGCAAATGCAGTTGGCGAAATCAAAAAGCGTATTCATATCCCTTTGGTTGCGGATATTCATTTTGATTACAGATTGGCACTGCGTGTGATGGAGCTTGGCATTGATAAGGTGCGTATCAATCCGGGGAATATCGGGGATGAGGAGCGTATTCAGCAGGTGGTAAATCTGGCGAAGGAAAAAAGGATTCCCATTCGTATCGGCGTAAACAGCGGTTCTCTGGAAAAGGAGCTGGTGGAAAAATATGGCGGAGTGACACCGCAGGGCTTAGTAGAAAGTGCATTGAAGCACGTTCGTATTTTGGAAAAATTCGGCTTTTATGATATTGTTGTTTCTATCAAGGCTTCGGATGTACCCTTTTCGATCGAGGCATATCGTTTGCTTTCCGAGGCAATTCCATACCCCATCCATGTTGGGATCACAGAGGCCGGCACGCTGTATGCAGGCACAATCAAATCTGCTGTCGGTATCGGCACTATTTTGGCAATGGGGATTGGAGACACCATTCGTGTTTCTTTGACAGGGAATCCTGTGGAGGAGGTCAAGGCGGCAAAGGAGATTTTAAAAAGCCTTGGTTTGCGTCAATTCGGGATTACCTTTGTTTCCTGCCCGACCTGCGGCAGAACGGAAATTGATTTGATTTCCATTGCCAATGAGGTAGAAGAAAAATGCAGGGACATTCAGAAAAATATTAAGGTTGCTGTGATGGGCTGTGTGGTCAACGGTCCCGGAGAAGCCAGAGAGGCAGACTTAGGGATTGCCGGCGGCAAGGGGGTCGGTCTTGTTTTTAAGAAGGGCGAAATCATCCGTAAGGTTGCGGAGGATGAGCTGGTGCCTGCCTTGATGGAGGAAATCAACCGTATTTAATGCGGCAAACTTAAAAGGAAAGACTAACTATTAAAAGTCAAGTCTAAAATGAAAGGTTTTTGAATGAATTGCAGAAATGCATTTCAGATATAT
>NZ_CAKQVD010000071.1 GCF_934277605.1 uncultured Anaerotignum sp. | reverse complement strand
TTGGAACGAATCATGAAGGGAGGGATACAATATTTAAAGCCTCTGCCAATCATGAAATCTCTTGCATAAGCCAGAACTGCGGAATGTAAACGTGCAATATCGCCCATCAGATAATAGAAGCCGTTGCCCGCAACCTTTCTTGCGCTGTCCAAATCAATGCCGTCAAAGGTTTCCATGATATCTGTGTGATAAGGAACCTCAAAATCGGGAACAACAGGCTCGCCGAATCTTTCAACCTCTACGTTTTCGCTGTCATCCTTGCCGATGGGAACAGTGGGATCAATGATGTTGGGAATGGTCATCATGATAACCTTAATGCGTTCCTCAACCTCTTTTTCTCTTGCGGAAAGTGTTTCCACCTTTTCTGCATCTGCACCAATCTGTGCCTTCACCTTTTCCGCTTCTTCCTTTTCGCCCTTCGCCATCAGCGCACCAATCTGCTTGGAAAGCTTGTTTCTCTGCGCTCTCAGTGCTTCAACCTCCTGCTTGATGGTTCTGTTTTCCTTATCCAGCACCAAAACCTCATCCACCAGAGGCAGCTTTGCATCCTGGAATTTTTTGCGGATGTTTTCCTTTACAACCTCAGGGTTTTCTCTTACAAACTTGATGTCTAACATTTCAATGACCTCCTAAAAATTATTTTTTTCGGATGGAAGTTTTTCGTATATCTTATGAAAACGTGCCGTTGTATTCGTTAGCCATTCGTAAGACTTCGTCTTACTCATGTTGTCAGGTTCGCTGATTCCAACAGAATTCTTACAAATCCTTACAACAGAAAAAGAATTGCAGGCAATTCTCATCTGTAACGTCAATAAAAAAATATCTGCAAGCAGCTATTTTTTCATCACCGCTTACAGATATGCTTTTCTGTTGTAATCGTCTGTGTTGCAATCGCTCACGCTTTCATAACAAAAAAACTCCCGATCCCGGTAATAAAACAGGGACGAGAGTATAATTTCCCGCGTTGCCACCCAGATTGCTCGGAAAAGTGCTTCCGAACCTCTTGAACAGCTATAAAGGGCTTACCCTTCCAACTTTCATCGGCAGCTTGGAAAGTGGAACATTCTCTTTTCTCCGTCGATTCACACCAACCATCGACTCTCTGTGGGAGGGCATAAGAACTTAGCTTTCCTTTCGGCTTTCGCCAGCGCTATTTTGTGCAGATTCACTCTGTGCCGTATATTATACCACATTAAAATGAAATTGCAAGCCCTTATTTTTTCTTTTTTTTGGTTATTTTTTTATCCGCAAAGCATATCTGTTTGGTAAACTTTCTATATTTTCTAATAAAATTTTAATCTTTTTTTATGTGCAAAAATGCCGTTCTTGTGTTATACTATAACAGTACAAGAAAACCCCTTTTCCTGTACCACAATATGCCCCGGGGTTTGTGCGCACAACCCCATGGAATGATGTCTCCCCTGGCATCATTCCTTTCCCTATAAAAAAGACTTGTGCAGAATGCAATCTGCTATTTAGAAGCTGGCATCGTAATTCCATCGGTGTCAGCTTTTTTATTCGGATTCTTTGATTTCATCATTTATAATCCCGCAGACCTTCCTTTGGTTTTCTTCCTCTTTTTTAGGAAAAGAAATTTCAATTTTTTAGACATAGAAAACCTCCTATCGTAGCTTCATCACTCTACAATAGGAGGTCTTTTTTACTATTATCCGATTTTATCGGTTCCGCTCAAAACCCAATGTCCTTTTTGATTTGCATGAAAGGGTTTGGGGAGCAAGGCGTTTCCCAACCGTTTCTGCCCGAACAGGTTGAAAATCTGCTTTCAGCTTAGCACTCAATGCTTCAATCTTCGATTTTAAATGCAACCTGCTCCGCAGAGTGGGGCTTTTTCAGCTCCTTTTTATGCTCCTCTGCCTTATCCAGATTTTTATTGGCACTTGCCAGCATCAGCTTAATACGGTTCAACTGGTTGACCTCACTTGCGCCGGGATCATAGTCAATCGCAACCACGTTGGACATGGGATACTGCTTACGCAGCTCCTTGATGACACCCTTGCCGACCACATGGTTTGGCAGACAGCCGAAGGGCTGTGTGCAAACGATATTCGGCACGCCGCTGTGAATCAGCTCAATCATTTCCGCAGTCAGGAACCAGCCCTCTCCCGTCTGGTTGCACAGGGAAACAATCTTTTCTGCCTCCTTGCCCAGACTTCTGATGCTTTCGGGCTTATCAAAGCGTTTGCTCTTTTCCAGTGCATCCAGCATAGGCTTCTGATACCATTCGATAACCCTTGCTGTCAGATTCCCAAGGATGCGTGCCTTTTTGCTGCCGCCCAGATATTTTTCCTTCTGCACCTGATTATGACAGCAATACAAAGCGAAGGTCAGCAAATCGGGGACAACCGCCTCTGCGCCCTCACGCTCCAGAAGGTTGACCAAATCATTATTGGCTGTGGGATGGAATTTTACCAGAATTTCCCCAACCACGCCGACTCTGGGCTTTTTGATATCCAAAAGCGGAAGCTCCTCAAAATCCTTAATGATGTTGCGGATGTTTTCGGAATAGGTTTTTCTATCCGCCTTCATCAAATCCTTTTTCAGCTTTTCTACCCACTTTTCATGCAGGGCATTGGCAGAGCCCTTTACCTTTTCATACGGCCTTGTGCGATACAGCACACGCATGAACAAATCGCCGTATACAATCGCCTGCAGGGCACGGTGCAGCAGGGCAGGCTCATATTTAAAGCCGGGGTTTTTCTCCAAGCCCGCAGGGTTGATGGAAATTACGGGAATATTGGGCATCCCCATATTCGCCAGAGCCTTACGGATGAAGGCAATATAGTTTGTTGCACGACAGCCGCCGCCCGTCTGTGTAATCAACAGTGCGGTGCGGTTCAGGTCATACTTGCCGGAAAGCAGTGCATTGAGCAGCTGTCCGATGGAAATGAGCGCGGGATAGCAGGCATCATTGTTGACATATTTCAGCCCTGTTTCAATGGCATGCTTATCCATTGCCGCCATAACTTCGATTTTATACCCTGCCTTACGGAACGCAGGCTCCAGAAGCTCAAAATGAATGGGCGACATCTGCGGACAAATGATGGTATATTCCTTCTTCATTTCCTTTGTGAACAGCACACGGTGCAGGGAGGCATCCCCCTTCTTAATCTGCACATGCTTTTCCCTTCTATCCTCGATTGCCGCAATCAAGGAACGGATACGGATACGAGCCGCACCCAGGTTGTTCACCTCATCAATCTTCAGGGCAGTATAAATCTTGCCTGCGGCGGTCAAAATGGATTTTACCTCATCGGTTGTTACGGCATCCAGACCACAGCCGAAGGAATTGAGCTGCACAAATTCAATATCCTGCTGCTTCTTTACAAAGGCTGCCGCTTCATACAATCTGGAGTGATATGTCCACTGGTCACGCACGATGGTCGGGCGTTCCACCTTACCCAAGTGTGCCACGCTATCCTCTGTCAGAACGGCGATGTGATAGCCTGCAATCAATTCGGGAATCCCGTGGTTGATTTCGGGATCTGCGTGATACGGTCTGCCTGCCAAAACGATACCCGTCATATTATTTTTGCGGATATATTCCAATGTTTCCTCGCCCTTTTGGCGCATATCCCGACGGAAACCTTCCCATTCCGCCCAGCCGGCCTCAGCCGCCTTTTTGACCTCCTTCGCCCCACAGCCCAGAGGAACAAATTCCTCCTGCAAGCGTTTGATAACGGTTTCGATTTTATCTAACGCAAGGAAGGGGTTCATAAATTTTACGTTATTTTCCTGCAATGCCTCTACATTATTTTTGATGTTTTCATTATAGGAGGCAACAATCGGGCAGTTATAGTTGTTATCCGCCGCACCGCTGTCTCTTCTTTCATAAACAACGCCGGGATAGAAGATGAAATCAACACCCTCTTGGATGAGCCACATGATATGCCCATGTACCAGCTTTGCAGGATAGCAAACCGATTCGCTCGGGATGGATTCCATGCCCATCTCAAACACTGCCTTGGAGGAGAAGGGAGAAAGCACCACCCGATAGCCCAGCTTTGTGAAGAAGGTATACCAGAAGGGGTAATCCTCAAACATATTCAGCACACGGGGAATCCCGACGGTGCCTCTTGTTGCCTGCTCCGCCGTCAGCGGCTCATAATCAAACAATCTATGCCGCTTATAATCATACAGGTTGGGTGCGGGATTTTCGATTTTATCCTTCCCCAGACCTCTTTCACAGCGGTTGCCTGTGATAAAGCGTCTGCCGCCGCTGAACAGGTTGACCGTCAGCAGACAGTGGTTGGTACAGCCTTGGCATCTTGCCATGTTGGAGTGTACCTCCAGGGCGTTCATTTCCTCTCTGCCAATCAAGGTGGTCTGATAGCCTGCGGTATATTTATCCTTGGCAATGAGGCCTGCACCGAAGGCACCCATAATGCCTGCAATATCGGGGCGAACCGCCTCTCTGCCGCTAATCATTTCAAAGCTTTTCAGCACTGCATCGTTATAGAAGGTGCCGCCCTGCACCACCATAGATTTCCCCATCGCCTTGGGATCGGAAATCTTGATGACCTTCAGCAGTGCATTTTTGATGACGGAATATGCCAGACCTGCGGAAATATCCGCAACTGCCGCACCCTCCTTCTGTGCCTGCTTCACACGGGAGTTCATAAACACCGTGCATCTGGAGCCAAGGTCAATGGGATTTTTTGCAAACAGCGCCGCCTTTGCAAAGTCCATCACGGTATAGTTCAAGGACTTGGCGAAGGTTTCGATGAAGGAGCCGCAGCCGGAGGAGCAGGCCTCATTCAGCAAAACGCTGTCGATGACATGGTCCTTAATGCGAATACACTTCATATCCTGTCCGCCGATATCCAGAATAAAATCAACATCGGGCTTAAAGAACTGTGCCGCCTTATAGTGCGCAACGGTTTCGATGTAGCCCAAATCAATCATCAGAGCCTCTTTAATCAAGCCTTCGCCGTAGCCGGTTACGCAGGAATTGCGGATGACAACATCCTCCGGCATCATATCATACATTTCATTCAGGCTCTTCATAACCACGTTCAGCGGATTGCCCTCATTGCCTGCATAGAAGGAATAGAGCAAATCGCCATCCTTGGAAACCAAGGCCACCTTTGTTGTGGTGGAGCCTGCATCAATCCCCAAGAACGCATCCCCATGATAATTGGACAGCGGCACACGCTTCACCTGGTCTTTATCATGGCGTTCCTTGAAGGCGGCATAATCCGCTTCATCTCGGAACAAGGGCTCCATACGGGAAACCTCTGCGGTCAGCTCCACGCCGTTTTCCAGCTTATGCAAAAGGGTATCAAAATCCAATTCCGCCTCGCCTGTATTGGAAACGGCTGTGCCGTATGCCGCAAACAAATGAGAATTTTCAGGGATAATCGTGGTTTCCTCGGTCAGCTTCAGGGTTTCAATGAAGCGCTGACGCAGCTCGGAGAGGAAATGCAGAGGGCCGCCCAAAAACGCAACGTGCCCGCGAATGGGCTTGCCGCAAGCCAAGCCTGCAATCGTCTGATTGACAACCGCCTGAAAAATGGAGGCTGCCAAGTCCTCTTTTTTTGCACCCTCGTTAATCAAGGGCTGAATATCCGTCTTTGCGAATACCCCACAGCGAGAGGCGATGGGATAGATGACCTTATGCCCCTTTGCCAGCTCATTCAGGCCTGCGGCATCGGTCTGCAAAAGGCTTGCCATCTGGTCGATAAAGGAGCCTGTACCGCCGGCGCAAACGCCGTTCATTCTCTGCTCCACATTGCCGCCTTCAAAATAGATAATCTTGGCATCCTCGCCGCCAAGCTCAATGGCAACATCCGTTTGGGGTGCGCTTGCCTCTACCGCATTTGCCGTAGCCACAACCTCTTGGATAAATTCCACGCCAATCGCATTTGCCAAGGACACACCGCCGCTGCCTGTAATCATGGCAGAGAACACCGCATTGCCGATTTCCTCCTTGGCTTCCTTTAAGATATCCTTTACTGTTTTCTTAATTTCCGAAAAATGTCTTCTATATCTGCTGAAGGCAATTTTATTTCCCATATCGGCAAGCACAACCTTCACAGTCGTGGAGCCGATATCGATTCCCATTTTATATGTAGTATCATTTTTATGAGACTGCATTTGCCACACCTCCATCTTTATCTCTCAGCATCGGTTCTGTGGAAATTTCCTTCCACATCTGATATTGAATTTTTGTATATTTTTCTTCCTCATCAATCGTATCATCCAGCACACGCAGGGCTAAAATGCCATCCTGCATGGCTAAAATCATGGTTACATAGTTTTCCAAATCTATGCTTTTGAGGATTTCTCCTCTTTTCTGGCCTCTTTCCAAAATGCCATAGAGCAATGCGCCCTTTTTTCTGTTGAATTCCTTAAAATACTCCTCCACCTCGGGAAATTTCTTCATCCCCTCATAGAGCAGGAAATAAAAATTGCGAAAGGCAATCTTTTTGCCGATTTTTTTCTGATAATTCGCAAAGCGCTGGGGCAGGAAAAAGCCCTTCCACAGCAGCTCCGCCGTTGGCGTTTCCGCTCTGCTTTTTTCCCAAACCTGCTGCATTTCCTCTGTCGGACGAGAGAAGAACGGGCGGATGAATTTCTCCACCACCTGCTGATCCAGCTCATCCCGACTTTTGAAGGCATAATAAAAGCCGCCCTTTGTCAGCCCCGCCGCACGAATCAGCTCATTTGTGGAAACCTCGGAAAAACCCTTTTCCAAAAACAGCAGAAAGGCAATTTCCAAAATATCGTTTTCTGTTTTCAAACAAGCTCCCCCCTTCGTAAGCTCCGCTTAGAAAAGCAAGCAAAACTGTTTGTTTTTCTTGTTTACCGCTTTGATTTTATGGCTGCGGCTCAGAAAAAACTGTCGCCGCTACGTTTACACGAAAAAATCAGACCACTCGGTCTGTATTTTTAATTATATGATTTCTTCCAGAAATTTCAAGATTTTTGCCCGTTAAAATCCCGTTAAAATCGTATGCACAGGGAAAACATACCCTCTTTTTCAAGGCTTTTTTCGGAAAAAGGGCAGCAAAAAAGCCGGTTGGGCAAGGCAAGCTGTTAGCACAGGTTTGGGCAAGAAAAAGCAACAGTGCAAAGCACTGATTCGGCGCAGGTGCGCAAAAATAGAATGATTCGCCAACATTAGACTTTCGCCCGTTTGGAACCCTCTCGGCAAAACCAAGCGTTCCATCCTTACTTTTTATGCTAAAAAGGGCAGCAAAAAAGCCCCGACATCCTGCCGAGGCCCTTCGGGCAAAGCCGCCCGTTTTTTTATTCTGCGATTGCTACCGCTTCTATCTTTTCCAACTGATGTGCAATGATTTGATTTTCCGTTTTTATGCAGACCAGATTCACACGATTCAGCCCGATAAATTCGCCAACGATCACATTTTTCTGTAGCGTCGTAATCCGAAGATGCATCCCTCTGCGAAACTCCTTTCCCTGAAACGAAAGCACCTCAATGGGAAACAGCTCCTTGCAGCGTTCCGTCGCACGCTTATCCAAGGTTTGAATGACGTATGTTTTTTCGCTGTTTTTCTCCCTTTCCTTTCTGCGCTGAACGGAACGATAAAAATAGGTAATGATATACGCTGCGCCTGCCGCAAAAAGATATTCCCGCCAGCTTAATGCAGCAAAGCCTTCCAATAATCTTTCCATCTCCAAGCCTCCTTTCGTTTTGCCCCGAAAAAGCACGTTTTATTGCTTCAAAACCTGATAAATCTCCCTTTTGGAAACGCCCCTATCCTTTGCCGCCTGCTTCATGGCATCCTTCTCGCTCATGCCCTCGGCAACATATTTTGCAACGTGCTCCGCAACGGAAATGCTCTCCCAGCCTTCCCGTTCCTCCTGCCGCTGTGCCTCCAAGGAAAGCCCCTCGCAGACCAGCACAAATTCCCCCTTCGGCTGATGCTCCGCAAAATAGCGCAGATGACCGCCAAGGGTATCCCTGCGCACCTCCTCGAATTTCTTTGTCAGCTCTCTGACTGCCGCCAGCTCTCTTTCCTCCCCGAAAAGCGCCGCCAATTCCGTTAGGGTATCGGTTAGGCGGTGCGGTGCTTCATAGAAAATCATGGTGCGATGCTCTCTCTCCAGGGTTTTCAAAATGGCTTTCCGCTCCTTTTTATCGGGCGGCAAAAAGCCCTCAAACACAAAGCGTCTGGTATCCAGACCGGAAAGCACCAATGCCACCACTGCCGCAGAGGCCCCCGGCGCCACCGTTACCGGCACACCTGCCGCATGGCAGAGCTGAACCAAATCCGCACCCGGATCGGAAATGCCGGGCATCCCCGCATCCGTTACCAAGGCAATGCTTTCCCCTGCCAAAAGTCGCTCCACCAAGACAGGCCCCTTGCTTATCTTATTATGCTCATGGTAGCTTGTCATGGGCGTTTTAATCTCAAAATGGTTTAATAGCTTTAAGGTGTTGCGGGTATCCTCCGCCGCAATCACATCCACGCTTTCCATCAGCTTCAGCACCCGAAGGGTAATATCCTCCAGATTGCCGAT
>NZ_CAKQVD010000070.1 GCF_934277605.1 uncultured Anaerotignum sp. | reverse complement strand
GTATCCTCCGCCGCAATCACATCCACGCTTTCCATCAGCTTCAGCACCCGAAGGGTAATATCCTCCAGATTGCCGATGGGCGTGGCACAAAGATATAATGTTCCTGCCATAGCCTGCCATAAACAAACGTCCTACGCCTGTCCCTTTCCGTAATAAATCTCAACAATTTCCTCGGTATAGTGCTGTGGTGCCTGATAAATAACCAAGGGTGCATCCACCCTTACCATAGGCTTGCCGCCCCTTGCCGCCTCCACAAGAACCATGGTCGGCTCCTTATCGGCATAGGGCTGGACGAAACGAATCCGCTTCGGCTCCAGCTTATACTGCCGCAGCAACACCATGATATCCGTCAAGCGATGCGGTCTGTGAATCATGTAAAAACGCCCCAAGGGCTTCAGCAGCCTTGCCGCCGCCGCAACCACATCCTCCAAGGAGCATAAAATCTCATGTCTTGCGATTGCCTTTGCCGCAAAGGGATTGACCAAGCCGCCGCCCTCGTTCATATAGGGCGGGTTGGAGGTTACCACATCAAAGCTTGAGCCGCCGAACAGCTCCACCGCCTCCTTGATATCCCCCTCCTTGATGGCAATGCGCTCCTCCAATTCATTCAAGAGGACACTGCGGCTTGCCATTTCTGCGCTTTCCGGCTGAATTTCCAAGCCCGTGAAATGCTTTCCTTCAGTTTTTGCCGCCAAAAGAATCGGGATAATGCCTGTGCCTGTGCCTAAATCCAGCACCCTTTCGCCCTTCTTTACCTTTGCAAAGCCGCTGAGGATGACCGCATCCACGCCAAAGCAAAAGCGCTTCGGATCTTGGATAATCAGATGGCCGTCTCGGTGCAAATCATCCACTCTTTCGTGGGGATGGATGGTGATATCATTCCGCATGGTTCTTTTCGCCCTCCGCATTCTGCTTGCGTTTCTTTTTGGAACGAATCAGCTTAATTTCATCCACATGATAGAACCCAATGGTCGGGGGATCGTTCTCCGCCTTTCTGACTGCCGCCTTTACCTGCTGCATCAGCACATTGGTGGTCAAAATTTCGCCTGTGCCATCGGGGGTGGAAATCAAATCCCCCACACGAGGCAGCTTTTTATTCAGCTCCTCATAGACATCCTCCTCATATTTCAGGCAGCACATCAATCTGCCGCAAATGCCGCTGATTTTTGTGGGGTTGAGGGAAAGATTCTGCTCCTTCGCCATTTTAATGGATACCGGCTGAAAATCGCCCAAAAAGGTTGCACAGCAAAGCGGTCTGCCGCAAATGCCAATGCCGTTGAGCATTTTTGCCTCATCACGCACACCAATCTGGCGCAGCTCGATACGCATACGGAACACTGCCGCAAGCTCCTTCACCAGCTCTCTGAAATCCACACGGCCATCGGAGGTAAAATAGAAAATCAGCTTATTTCTGTCAAACGTCATTTCCACATCCACCAGCTTCATATCCAGCCCCAGATGAGAGATTTTCTCCAAGCAAATGCCGAAGGCCTCGCTTTCCCTTTTATGATTCTGCTCTACGGATTTTGTATCCTCCGCCGTTGCCTTTCGCATCACCTGCTTCAGCGGCGGAACGATTGTCTCCTGCGGCACAAGGGTGTTGCCCTTAATGACTGTGCCGTATTCAATTCCTCTCGCCGTTTCCACAATGGCGCCATCCTCTTTTTCCAGCTTAATTCCGGCAGGATCAAAATAATACATCTTCCCTGCCTTTTTAAAGCGGATTCCAACTACTTCTATCATTTATCAGTCTCCTTTAGGTCCATCAGCATGACCTCCATGGTCAGCCGAAAATTTGCATTCATTGCCAATCTTCTGCGTGCCGTCTGCACAGCGGCAGCCCGTTTTGCCAGCAACGCCGCCGGCTCCCTTGCCGCCTGAAAAATGGCTTCTTTTTTATCCTTTTGGATGAGACAGCCCTCCGCATGAAGTGTTTTTGCTGCCAGAAGGTCCCGATACCAAAGCTCCATGATATCCAAAAAACGCAAATCGTTTTTATAGGCCTCCAAGTCCTTCGCAAGCAAATAGGCATCCCCCTCGTTCATTGCGGGCAGTGCCTCCAGCTTTCCCAGAATATCCTGCCGCATTTCCCGAAAGCCCTCATCCTCGGCAAGCTCCAACGCCTGCCCGATTCTGCCCTGTGCATACGCCGCTAAGGTGTGGCTTTCCTCTGCCGCATAGCCTGCCTGCATGAGATGTGCCGCCACTGCCCCCTCCGAAAGCGGACGCAGCTTCATCACAACCACACGGGAAAGAATTGTCGGCAAAAATGCCTCCGCTCTTTCTGCCAAAAGCAGAAATACCACATGGGCCGGCGGCTCCTCCAAGGTTTTCAAAAGCGCATTTTGGCTTTGGATATTCAATGTGTCCGCCTTTTCGATGATATAAATTTTCTTTTGATATTGAAACGGCTTCATATCCACCGTTTCCAAAAGCTGCTCCCGCACATCCTCTATTGTGTACGTTTTTCCGTTTTTCAACGGGCGAAAATAAATCACATCGGGATGGTTGCCGTGATTGAATGCCTGACAGCTTTTGCAGCAATCGCAAGGGCGGCCCTCCCCCTCGCACTGCAGCGCCTTGGCGAAGGTGTTGGCAATCAGCCGCTTGCCTGCCCCGGCACCGCCCAAGAAAAGATAGGCGTGGGAGCTTCTTCCGCTTGCGGCAGAGCGCCGCAGCTGCTCCACCAAGGGAATATTCCCCCTGATTTCCTCAAATGTATACAAATCCGCCTCTCCCTTCTGCTTCAGCATCAATATTTGTGGAACTGCTCCACATCCAGCACAAATACGGTTGCGCCGCCCACCTTTACCTCAATGGGTGCCAAAATCAAGCCGTGCATGGCACCGCAGGAGGAGGGCAGGGTTGCATATTGTGTGCGTGCCTTGCTGTTTTCCTCAATGATTTTGAGTGCCTTCTCTACCTTATCGTTCTCCACACCTGTCATAATGGTGGTGTTTCCGGAGCGCAAAAAGCCGCCCTTTGTGGAAAGCCTGGTTACCTGAAATTTTGCCTCGTTCAGATGGGAGATTACCTCGCCCGCATCCTCGTCCTGAATAATTGCAATGATGAGTTTCATAAAAACCCCTCCTTATTTTTGTGGCGCAAAGCCAAACACTCTGTCTAACTCCTTTTTGATATCGGCAAAGACTGCCTCTGCCGGTCTATCCGCATCAATATTCGCAATTCTGCCGCTGTTTTCCTTTGCCAATGCCAAATAGCCCGCATAGACGGCTTCATGGAAGGCCGCCTGCTCCTGCTCCAAGCGGTCAAGCGTATGCCCATCCTGCCGATTTTTTCTTGCCATGCCCGCTGCGGGCGTTAGGTTCAGAAAAATCGTCAAATCCGGCTCTGTGCCGCCTGTTGCAATGCGGTTGACCTCCGCCACCATGCCGCCCAAGCCTCTGCCGAAGCCCTGATAGGCAATGCTGGAATCTGTGAAGCGGTCGGAAAGGACGGTTTTCCCTGCCTTGAGTGCGGGCAGGATTTTTTCCTCAACGTGCTGCGCTCTTGCCGCCGCATACAGCAGCATTTCCGCCCGCCCCGTCAAGGACTGATTGGCAGGATCGAGAATCAGCTCTCTGATTTTTTCCGCCACCGGCGTGCCGCCCGGCTCTCTGGTGCGCAGAACCTCCTGCCCATGCGCCTTCAGATATGCCTCTATGTTTTGCATTTGTGTGGATTTGCCGCTGCCATCGCCGCCCTCCACGGAAATAAAATAGCCCTTCATCATACACCTCTGTGTAAAAATACACCTTGCTTTCTCCTGAAAAATAGGTTCTTGCTAATTTTATATTATATCATATTCGGCATGAAAACGGAAACAAATTGCAGGGAAAATCCCCTGCCTTCACACAAAATTTACGGGAAAGGAGGGGGATTGCCGCCCCTTTTGCAAATTCCGTTCATAAAATCCCACCGCCTTCATATAGTTGCATAGAGACAACGTATGATTTTTGCGGAATACTTCGGAAAACGGAGCAGAATAGGAGGGTTTTTATGCCGTTGACATTGGCAAAGGAAACAATGGACATGAACTGGAGGGAGACTGCCGCAAGCGGTTCCTCTCAGCTTCTTTTGGAGGGAGATCTGATTGTGCCGGACAGCAAGCCGGATTTGCAGGAGCTTCTGCGCTGCCAGGGGACTGTGCGGCTGCGGGAAAAGCGTGTCACAGATGACCGCATTTCCTTTTCGGGCGAGCTGGAGCTTTCTGTGCTATATCGTGCGAAAAACGGCGCACGCCCGCTTTCTGCCATGCAGGCGGCTCTGCCCTTGGAGGATTTTTTGCATATCGACGGATTGGAACGGGAGCAGGCGGTTACGCTGACGGCAGATCTGGAGCATTTGGACTGCGAAATCATCAATGACAGGAAAATCGGCGTGAAGGCTGTCCTCAGTGTGCGTGCTGTTGGGGAGAGACAAAACCATGCGGAGATTTTAAGCAGCGTGAGCGGCGAGGGCATAGAATGCTTGCAGGGCAAGCTGCGGATGGAGCAGGAGATTGCCACCCTCAAGGACCGCTTTCCCATCAAGGAGGAGCTGTCCCTGCCTGCCGCCAAGCCCGAAATTGCCGAAATTCTTTGGCAAACGGCGGAGCTGACCGAGCAGGAGCTGCGTGCCATGGACGGAAAGGTACTGGTGCGCGGGAATCTGCGGATTTGTATGCTTTATTGCGACGGAGAGGGGCATTTGGGCAGCTTTTGCGATAAGCTTGCCTTCAGCGGCTATCTGGAGGGGGAGCGCATTGAGCCGAAAACGGAGTTGAGCGGCACCTTGCAGCTGGAGGAGGCAAGGCTTACCCCGACGATTGATGCGGACGGCGAGGCAAGACAGCTTACGGTTGATGCCTCTGTCCATGCGGCATTGCAGGGCAGGGAGATGATCGAGCAGGAGATTTTGCAGGATGCCTATGCCCCCACAGGAACGGTTGCGCTCGAAAAGGAACGCATTTCCTATCCCATTACGGTGGGCAGTGGGAAAAATCAATTTGTGCTGAAGGAGAGACTGCAACTGGAAGCCGGCGAAAAGCCGATGCTGCGTGCAGAGGAGGTCTGGGGGGATATCCGCCCTGCCGAAACGAAAGCCAAGACGGATGCCGTTGAGACGGAGGGCGTTTTGCGTATTTCCCTGCTGTATCACTGTGAGGAGGACGAAACCCCGCTTTGTATCCTGGAGCGAGGGATTCCCTTCGGGCAGATGATGGAGCTGCGTGGTGTGGAGGAGGGCGACAACGCCGCTGTGCAGCTTCGCTTGGATGATTTGGATTTTCAAATGCTTTCCGAGCAGGAGGGCGAGCTGCGTGCAACCGTTACCATGGAAGCAGTGGTGACACGCACCGAAACGGCGGAAATCGTGAAGGATCTCACCTTGGAGGAGGAAACCGAGCGGCCTGCCACAGCCGGTGCTGTCATTTATGTGGTGCAGCCGCAGGATACGCTTTGGAAAATCGCCAAGCGCTATCGCACAACGGTGGAGGATATTCTTTCCGTCAATGAGATTGAAAACCCCGACCTCATTTATCCCGGGCAAAAATTATTGATTATTAAATACTGTTAGGACAAACGAGAAAAGCGGTGAAACTGAGGGAGTGTTTCACCGCTTCTCTTATTCTATAAAAGAGGATTTTCTTGTACTCATTTCCGCAAACAATGCGCCGCCCAGGATAAATGCCACGCCCAGCAGCCGCAGAAGGCTCATGCCCTCCCGCAGCAGCACTGCCGAAAGCACCACCGCCGAGAACGGCTCCAAATAGCCCAAAACCGCAACGCTCTGCACAGACAGCCGCCCGATAGACGAAAAATATAGATAACAGCCAAGGCCGGTATTCACAACACCGAGCAGTGCCACAAACCACCCCGAGCCTGTCGGAATCGAAAACAGCAGTCCCTTTCGGAAGGAGAGAAAAACCACCACAGTCAGTGCGCTGAACATCAGCTGATACAGCACGTTTTCCATCCCGACAATATCAGTTACCTTCTTATTGGCAATCACAAGCACTGCATACATCACTGCCGACATACCGCCGCAGAACAGCCCCCAGCTTGTTTTCCCCTCCTGCGCCGCCTGCCCGTTGATGAGAAATACACCGAGCAAAACCGTCACAAAGCCGAGGCCTTATGCTATTCGCAATCGGGCATCAGCCGCATGATTCAAGAGGTGGAAAAGGAGCTTTCCCTTCCCCTTCTGGAGCGTGGGCGTGGCGGTGCGCGCCTGACGGCAGAGGGTACGAAGCTTTTGCCGCAGATAAAGGCTCTTTGCAGTGCAAGGCAGTCCTTGCTGCAGCAGGCAGGGGATGCGAAGGGGCTTGCGGCAGGGCTGATTCGCATTGGCACCTTTTCGAGCGTGGCAACCCATTGGCTCCCCAATATCATCAAGGAATTTCAGAAGGATTATCCCAACATTGAATATGAATTTCTTTTGGGGGATTATCGTGAAATTGAAGCATGGATTCACGAGGGGCGTGTGGACTGCGGCTTTCTCTGCCTGCCTGTTCAGCCCGATTTGGACACCATCTTTCTCCAAAGGGATGCCTTCCTTGCCATCCTTCCCGAAGCGCACCCCTTGGCGCAGGCGGAACGCATCCCCCTTGCTGCCCTCTGCAAAGAGCCGTTTCTTATGCTGGAGAAGGACAAAAACGCCGAGATTGCCGATTTTTTCCGCATGGAAGGGCTTTCGCCCAATGTCTACTTTACCACTTGGGATGATTATGCCATTCTCTCCCTTGTGGAAAGCGGCCTCGGCGTCAGCCTTCTGCCCCGCCTGATTTTAAAGCGGATTCCCTATCGGGTTGCGGAGCGGGAAACCGTCCCTGCTTTTCATCGGGATCTTGTGCTTGCTCTGCGTGACAGAAAAACCGCCCCGCTTGCTGTGCGGCGGTTTCTGGAATATCTCTCCTATCGTTAGGCTCTTTTTTCGCACAAAAAAAGCATTGCTGGAATACTCCGACAATGCTTTTTTAATTGATTTTCCCTAATCTTCCCAAGGGGAACAGGCGGAAAAATACCTTGCCCTTCAAATCCTCGCAGGGAATGGCACCCATGTTGCGACTATCGAAGCTCTCCTCTCGGTTATCCCCCATCACAAATACCGTCCCCTTCGGCACGGTCATATCCACCAAGCCATCTGTTCTGCCGCTCACATAAGCCTCCTGCAAGACCTTGCCGTTGACCTCCACACCGCCATCTGCCAAAACACAGATTCGGTCGCCCTCGGCGGCAATGATACGCTTTACGACGGTTTTGCTCCCATCCGCATCATAATAACGGAACATCACAATATCGCCCGCTTCATATCTGCCCTGCATGGCGGCAAGCCGATTCATCAGCACAATTTCCCCATCGCATAGAGTGGTTTCCATTGAGCTGCCCGAAATCCGCATGGGCCAGCAGAGGAAAAACAAAAGCACGACGATAACGGCGGATAGAAGGATATCCTTTCCCCATTCTTGTAACTGCTCATTCAAAATTCTTCACACCTTCAGCGGCGAAGCTGTTTTATGTAGCCCCTGCCGCAGGGGACAGGGAAACGATTGGGACTTTCCCCAAATTGAAACAAATTCGCCAAAATTCTCTATAATTCTCTATATTAGTATACGAGATTCGGCGAAAAGACGCAAGAGCGTTTCCCATGGAAAATGTCGGTATTTTTTTATGCGGCTGCATGTGCTTGCACCGCATGCCACGCTTAACCCTCCTCACGAACGATATGGATGGTTTCATCATAAAGTCTCCGGATTTCCTCTCCGCTTGCCAATGCCTCACAAAACGCAGTGGCACTGCCTGCCGCAATCCCCCATTGCAACGCCTGCCGATAGCTGCCCTCCTTCAACCAGCCTGCCACAAAGCCGCCCACCATGGAATCCCCTGCCCCAACGGCATGGATCAGCTTTCCTCTGGGTGCCTCTCCAAATAAAACCTCCCCTTCGGCAGTCAAAAGAAGGGCGCCCTCTGCCGCCAAGGAAATCAATACATTTTTCGCCCCCATCTCCTGCAAGCGTTTTCCCTGTGCGATGATTTCCGCCCTTGTAAAAAGACGGCTTTCCGCCAATTCCTCCAGCTCCTGATGGTTCGGCTTAATCAAAAAGGGTTCATAACGCAGTGCTTTCAGCAGAGCCTCTCCTGCCGCATCCACCACTACCTCAATCCCACGCCCCTTGAGCAAATCCAAAATTCTTTCATAAAAATCCTTCGGCAAGGAAGGCGGCACACTGCCCGAAAGAATCAAAATATCTCCCTTTTGCAGTGTATTTATTTTTTCTGATAAGGCCTGCACCGCCGTCTCGTTTACCGCAGGACCGCCGCCGTTAATCTCGCCGCCCTCCTGCCCCTTCAGCTTCACATTGATACGGCTAAAGCCCTGTTCCAATCGCACAAAATCCGTCTGACAGCCATGCCGCTGTAAATCCGCCTCGATAAAATCCCCCGTGAAGCCTGCCAGAAACCCAAGCGCACGGTTGCTTACGCCGAGATTTTGCAAAATCATGGAAACATTGATGCCCTTTCCGCCCGAAAAAACCGCCTCGCTTGAGGCACGATTGACCATGCCCGGCTGAAATTCCTCCATCTGCACCACATAGTCCACTGAAGGATTTACCGTTACCGTATAAATCAAAACCATCCCTCCGTTCTGTAAATTGCTGTTAGTATATCCAAATTTCCATGAAATATCAATCCATCCTGCACGCCTCAAAAAATATTGCGATAAATAAAAAAGCCGAGACAAGAATTTCTCTTGCTTCGACCTTTTGTTACATTTGCTTGCGCACCGTCTTATATTCATCCTCCAGACGGTAATACGGACATCCGCCTTGAAAGCTGTCCGTCAAAAATTTTTCCATTTCATCCTCATCCAAATTCACTTCGCAGAAATATTCCTCAAATTCCTCGTCATATCCAAAATACATACAGGTTTCGCAATTTGACTGCATAGAATTTCCCCCGTTCCTCTTTCTGTATTTTTCCTCGCTGTTCGCAATAAAAAGACCCTCACCGCATTTCGCAGGAGGGATACTTTTTTGCATAAAAAAAGTGGAAGTTACAGGGCTCGAACCTGTGACCCTCTGCTTGTAAGGCAGATGCT
>NZ_CAKQVD010000069.1 GCF_934277605.1 uncultured Anaerotignum sp. | reverse complement strand
GGGTACATTAAAAAAGCGATTGAACAGAGAATGGAAAGTGAAAACGGATCAGTAGAATGACAGAATCAGTCATTTTTGAGGGCTTTTGCCAATGCGGCAATCAGTTTTTGCTCTCCGGGGCGAAGCTTCTTATAATCGGATAGCAGCTGTTGCTCCTGTGAGGTTATGGAAACGCCGAGCAGTTCGTCTGTTGTGGTGTCAAGAAAATGGGCGAGTTGTATTAAGGTATCAAAAGAGGGTTCGTTTCTGCCTGCTTCATAGTTTGCAATAGCAGTGGAACCGTAATGTAGGAGGCTTGCCAGCTGTGCTTGTGAAAAGCCCTTTTGCTTTCTGAGCCGTTTTAAGTTTTGAGCGAAGGTTGACACGGTATCATCTCCGATGTGTATGGAATTCAAACTTTATCTTATTTAAGTATAAATATAACTATATCAGTTGTAAATATATATTATTTTGAAAATACTAACCTCTGAAAAATTCTTCTAAAATAATAGAAGAAAGAGGTGGTTTGATGGAACGTGAATTTGAACAGGAATTCAGAATGCTTGGTTTGAAGATTGCGTATTATAGAAAGGCGAAAAACCTGACGCAGGAACAGTTGGCAGAGAAACTGGGGACAAGCACATCTTATATCGGTTCGATTGAATCCAGAACCTATAAACCGATTTCGCTGACCACGCTGTTTCGGATTGCAAAGGTTTTGGATGTTCCGGCAAGTAAATTTTTAGAGTTTTGAAAGGCTTAACCTGTATATGGGTTAAGCTTTTTTTTGTTGGCTTTCGGAGACTGAAATATGCAGAAGATACGCTTTTGGAGGGCAGAGAGTAGGTAAATTCGTTATTATATGATATTAAATGATTTCAATTTATGCTATAGTTGGGAATTCATGTTTTTAAGGTAGTTGAACTGATAAACCAATGGAAGGAACAAAATGGGGAGGCAGAAAAGCGGAAAAGATGAAGGTTATTTTTTTAGACATAGATGGTGTTTTAAATGATAAGTATTGTAGAGCCAGAGCACCTTCCGGATGCAAGGGTGCGGCAGATGCAAAGCTAAAGCTGTTGCGTGAAATTGTACGGAAAACGGATGCGAGGCTGGTGCTGATAAGCAGTTGGAAAAAATATTGGAAAAGAGAAGAGACAACAGACCCGGATATGCTATATCTGATAAGAAAGCTAAAGCGCTTTGGGTTATCCATTTATGATAAAACAGAAGAGAGCTTTTGGGCAAAAAGAGGAGAAGGAATACATGCGTGGCTGAGTGCAAATGAGGATGTGACGGCATGGGTTGTTTTGGACGATGAGACTTTTCCTGATTATGAAAAATATGGGATTGATAAGCATTTGGTAAAAACTAAATTTTTTTATGAGAAGGATGGAGGCTTGCAGGAGGAGCATGTGGAGCAGGCGATAGCAATATTAAATTCCTGTGAGACTGTAAATCATACACAGTTTAAACTGAAGTGAATGAAGCAACAAGGCAGGGAATCGTTCTAAAAATATTCTAAAATTTTTAGATGAATGATTTTTTGTTTAGTGTTATCGGATTCTACTGCATCCACAGAAATGGCGGAAAATCAACATTTCTTGGATTTGAACAATTAGAAATGACCGGAAAAAATGGAAAATGAGAGGATTTTCACTGCCTCATAACCCGGAGGTCGCAGGTTCAAATCCTGTCTCCGCAATCAAGATACAAGAGAAAATCTTGTATCTTTTTTTATGCCCTGCGGACGACCAGATTTCGGGGTGGGCAAGGCAGGTTCAAATCCTGTCTCCGCAATCAAGATACAAGAGGAAATCTTGTATCTTTTTTATGTCCTGCACAGGAGAACGGAGGCGGGGGGTGGGATGACAGGAAGGGGGCATATTTTCGGCGGCTTTTCCCATGCTTTCGTGGAGAAAAAATATTTAGGTGGGACAGGGTGTGTCCACAGGGGGAAGTATAGTATAAAATAAGAAGAAAAGGATTGGCGAAAAAGGGACATAAAAAAGGAGAAAATTGGGAATTATGCTGAATTTATGTATTTTTGCAAAAAATGCGAAAGTGTTGACATAGGTCAATGAAAGAGGTCGGTTTTTGTGATATGGTCTTAGTGATAGCGGAATTTTCCGAAGCGTGACAAGCTATGAAAACGGCTGAAAAAACGGAGGATTTTCTGCGGGGAAATTGAAGATATCGTATGTGCATGAGGGGTAAAATGAAGCATTTTCTGAAGAACATTTTGGGTGTTCACGAGAAGGAATTGATTGAGACAATCATTGGTATTTCCGGCATGAAGCATTGCACAAAGGGGCAAAGGCTATACACCCAAGGGGATGTGGTTGACACCTGCAGCTTTTTGGTAAGCGGTGTGGTGGGCGCATTCATTTACACGAAGGGTGGCAAGCAGATTGCAGATAGTTTTTCCTTTGAACCGGGTGAAATGATTACGCCATTGACGGGTGACGGGAAAAAGGCGTTGACTTCTGTATATGCGATGACGGAGGCGGATATTTTTATAATCTCCAATCACGACATGGAGTCTTTATATAAAAATTATCCGGCGTTCCATCGGGTTATTCTTTCGTGGCTGATGAGGGCCTACCACAAGCAATGGGAGCTGAAAAATGCACGATACCAAATGACAGCAAAGGGCAGGATTCTTTTCTTTTTGGAGAGATATCATGGTTTGGAGGGGGTGCTGAGCGACAGGCACTTGGCATCCTTTTTGGACATGTCGCCGGAAACGCTGAGCAGGCAAAAGCGAAGTCTGCGGGAGGAAAAGCCCGATTAGACAGCGTGGCATTCTTTTGAAGGGGAGTGCCATGCGATAGAAAAAAACGGAGCAGTAAAGGGGGAGATGTGCCAAGCGAGCAACAAGGGCAACAGAAAAAATTGAAGAAGTGGTTTCAAGAAAACAGAATTTATAAGGGAAAGGATGAAGGACCATGAAGAAGAAAAAATACCTTGCCTTATTTATGGCAATGAGTATGGCATTGGGTGCTGCGCCTGTGACAGCTCTGGCAGGGGAAGGAAATCCCGCTGTAGCGGAGGGAAGCGAAAACGGCGGAGGCAAAGACCAAGAAGGTGCGGAGCAGGAGGCACAGAAAAAGCTGACAGTTGATAGCATCAAACCTGCTAATCTGGAGGATCATAACGAACAGAATAAAATAGCAGACTTATATGAGCAGGATTCTTATCAAGTGCAGGTTCAGGATGAGAACGGCATTGGTGTAAGCGAAGATCTTGTTGCAGATAGGGATTACACAGTTAAGATTTTTGCAAACAAATTGAAGAAGCATACAAATGGTCAGAATAAGGAAGGCTACTGGTGTGGCATCGGTGTTGTAGCACCGGAGAATGCGGCAAAGATAAGCTATTCCGTTACTAAACAAGATGGCGAGAAAACAGAAGGCAGTCAGGAGTCTCTGGACCAGAATGTAGATGGCAGCAGTACTGGAAAGAACGGTTTTACCATTTATGTAAAGGCTGATGGTCCGAACTATACAGCATTTTCTGTACAGTTCTTGGATAATCAAGGCAAAGAGGTAACAGGCAAGTATAACTTCAAGATTGACGTTAGCGGCGTAGATCGGTATGTACCTGCTATGATTGGTGAGACTGAATATTCTACACTGGAAGAAGCTTTTGCGGCAGCACAAGCGGGTGACACAATCGTTCTGCAGGAGGATGTGGCAGTAGACAAAACACTGGAACTCAAAGAAGAGGTTACATTTGATTTGAATGGCCACACACTTTCCAATGGCGAGAATATAAAAGGCACAAGCCAAGAAGATTCTCGCCCTCAGATCATTAAAGTTGTGGCTGGTGATGAAGAAGGTGAAAAAGCGGCGGCTACCATTAAAGGCGGTTCCATCAAAGATACACAAACAGACTTAGGATGGACAATCTCTGTAGAGGCGAAAGCTGTTATCGAAAACCTGAACGTTACAAATGAGGCTGAAAAAGGAACAGCAGTTGGTGTCGACGAAAGCGGTGACCTCACCGTGAAGAGTGGCACATTTACTGCAAACGGGGCTACTGTGAAGAACACCACGAAAAACGGTAGTGCAGTAATTGAAGGCGGTGTATTCAATGGTCCGGTTGGGGTTGAGCCAGAGGGCTGCAAGCTGCTCATTCAGGGCGGTTCTTTCAAGAATGACCCCACAGACTATTTAGCAGATAAAAAGGTTGCTCTTTCCAAGGGTGGATATTTTGTTGTTGAGGATAAGCCCGCAGGTGTGCAGAAACCGGCAGAGACTACAAAAGGCGAAACTAAAGTTGAAGCAGCAAAAGATGTTGACGAGGCTGTTAAAACCGCTGTTGAAAACGGAAAAGAGAACATTGTAGACCAGACAGCTGTTGAAAAACTGGCTGAAAATGTGGCAAAGCTTAACCGCGTTTCCGAGGATCAAGCAAAGGAGCAGTTGAAAGCTGCGGGGATTGAAGTTAAGGATGCAGTTGACGAACAGCCGGCTACTAAGGTTAGAATTCTGGTGCAGCCCGTGATTGCTGTTAAGGTTACAGGTGTTGAAAAGGAAAAGGAAGGCGAGGCATATACAAAGCTGACCTATGACATTGAAGCAACCTACAGAACAATTGCAACAACAGCGGAGGAAGATACGAACATTCAGTTAGGCGATGAAGGTAAGAATGCAGTTGTTCTGACAGAGGCTAATAGCACAGGAAAGCTGCCTGTACAGGGTGAAGTGGAAATGAAGCTGCCTTTGCCTGCAAATTTTGCAGAAACTAAAGCATTTGTTCAGCACAAGGGCTATGAATATGAGGCAAATGTAAACGACGGTGTTGCAACATTCACAAACCCTCATGGCTTCAGTGCATTTGCAGTTACAAAAGAAACCGAAGCAGTTGCAACGATTGGCGAAGAGCCTGATGTAAAAAGATATACTGACTTGAACTTGGCAATAAAGGAAGTAAAAGATAAAGGAACAATCACTGTTCTGAAGGCAGATACATATACCATAAGCGGTAACAAAACATTTAAAATCAACAAGGAACAGTTGGGAGTGAATGCAGAAAAATTCAAATTGGTTCCAGCTGGTCATCATACACTGACTTATGATGAAAAGACTGATCTTTATACAATTTACTACTATAAATCCAGTGGCGGCGGTTCTTCCTCCGGCGGTGGCGGCGGCTCCACAAAGCCCGCAGAAAAGCCTGCTGAAAAGCCCGCTGAATCCACAGTCACAATCGAAAATGTGAAGGCTGACAGCGAAATCAAGGCAGAAGCAGCTAAGGCTGAGGCAAACACAGCAGCAGAAAAGGCAGCAAAGGCTGACGCAAGCGTAGCACTGGTAACAGACGGCACAAGCGTATCCGGCAAGGACTTCACAGAGCCCGCTGTTTTGAAGGTTCCCGTTAATACAAAGGATGTGAAGGATGTGAACCATCTGACACTGGCAAGACTGAACCCCGAAACAGGCAAGCTGGAAATCATCGGCGGCGCTTATGATGCAGCTGCAAAGGCGGTCATCGGCTATGCAGATGCAGCGGGCAACTACTATGTTGTAGAAAAGGACGGCCTGACAAGCATTAACCTGCAGATTAACAACAACGGTGTTGTTCTGAACAATGCAAACAAGGTTCTGGATGCGGCTCCCGTGATTTCTCAGAACAGAACAATGGTTCCTCTGAGATTCATTGCAGAGGCATTCGGCGCAAACGTAAGCTGGGCTGAGGCAACAAAGACTGTTACCATCGTCATCGACGGCAAGGTTCTGACAATGACAATCGGTCAGGATTTGGAAGGCTTTGGTGCAGCACCCATCATCAGCAACGGCCGCACCATGGTTCCCATCAGCTATATTTCCAAAGCATTGGGCGCACATGTGGTTTGGGTTCCTTCCACAAAGACAGTTGCGATTGCAAAATAAGCAAAACAGAAAAATTTGAAATCGAATTTCAAAAAAATGGCGTTCATCCGCAAGGATGAGCGCTGTTTTCTGCTTAAAGGGGGAGATTTGGGCAGAAAAATGCCGCCCCTTGAAAAAAAGACTTTGCACTGCGACAGTTTCGTGATATAATTTGAATGTTATAGGGGCGAAATATAGAGAAAAACGACTATTTTTTGAAGAACGGCGTGCCTGTTCAGTGATATAGATTGTCCTTTGGAATTGATTGGAAGGATGAATGTTTTTATGGATAAGTTAGTTGTAAAAGGCCGAAGAAGATTGACCGGAGAGGTAACCATCAGCGGTGCGAAAAATGCGGCGGTGGCTGTGATTCCGGCGGCTGTGATGGCAACGGGGGTAAGTGTACTGGAAAATTTGCCCAGCATTGAGGATGTCAGAAATATCTGCCACACCATTCAGGAAATGGGCGGAAAATGCAGATTTTTAGATAAACATACTTTGGAAATTGACTGCAACGAGGGTGTCAGCTATCAGGCAACCTTTGAGGGTGTGCAGAAAATGCGTGCATCTTATTATTTAATCGGCGCGCTTTTGGGACGCTACAAAAAGGCGGAGGTTGCCATGCCCGGCGGCTGCAATTTCGGCAAGCGCCCCATTGATTTGCACTTGAAGGGCTTTCGTGCTTTGGGCGCAACCGTGATTGAGGAGGACGGCATGGTGAAGGCTTATGCCGAAAAGCTGATTGGCACCTCTATTTATATGGACCAGGTCAGCGTTGGCGCAACCATCAATGTTATGCTTGCGGCAGCCATGGCAGAGGGCGTGACCACGATTGAAAATGCGGCAAAGGAGCCGCACGTTGTGGATACGGCGAACTATTTGAACATGATGGGCGCAATCATCAAGGGCGCAGGGACGGATGTGATTCGCATTAAGGGCGTGCCTGAGCTGAAGGGCGCACAATACACCATCATTCCCGACCAGATTGAAGCCGGCACCTATATGATTGCGGCGGCGATTACGGGCGGCGATGTTTTGGTAAAGAATATCATTCCCAAGCACATGGATTCCTTGACGGCAAAGCTGGAGGAAATGAATGTGAAGGTGGCGGAATGGGAGGATTCCATTCGCGTGATGGCGGATGAGCCTTTGCGTGCGGTGAATGTGAAAACAATGAGCTATCCCGGTTTCCCGACGGATTTGCAGCCGCAGATTGCAACGCTTTTGGCTGTTTGCAACGGGACAAGCGTGCTGACGGAGAATGTTTGGGAAAACAGATATCAATACATGGGCGAGCTGCGTAAGCTTGGCGCAGATGTGGAGATTAACGGCAGGGTGGCAACCATCCACGGCATTAAGCATTTCTGCGGTGCGGAGGTTTCCGCAACAGACCTCAGAGCCGGTGCGGCGATGATTTTGGCGGCATTGGCGGCAGAGGGCGAGACCATCATTGACGGTGTGCGTTATATCGACAGAGGCTATGAGGATGTCGAGGAAAAATTCAGAGCCATGGGTGCGGAGATTGACCGTATCCCCGGCGGGCAGAAATAAGAAAGCGAAAAGGGCCTCGGAGTGCGTTCCGAGGCTTATTTTATGGAAATTGAAACGGAAGGAGGGAAACGGCTTGCGGATGGAATTTTGCACTATAGCCAGCGGCAGCAGCGGCAACTGCACCTATATCGGAACGGAGTATACGAAGCTGTTGATTGATGCGGGCATTAGCGGTAAGAAAATCGAGGAGGGGCTTGCAGGGTTACAGTTGACGGGCGACAAAATTGATGCGCTGTTTATCACGCATGAGCATATTGACCATATCAAAGGGGCAGGGATTTTTTCCCGCAGGTTTGACATTCCCATTTTTGCAACGGCGGACACATGGGCGGCCATGGAAAAGAGCTTGGGCAAGATTGCGCCGAGCAACAAGCGGATTGTGTATGCGGATGAGGTGTGCGCCATCAATGACCTTTGCGTGAAGCCGTTCCGGATTCCGCATGATGCGGCGGAGCCTGTGGGCTACAACGTCTTTTCGGGCAAAAAAAAGGTTACACTGGCAACGGATATCGGCCATGTGACAGATACGATTCGGGAAAGCCTTGCAGACAGCGATTTGCTGCTTTTGGAGGCGAACCATGATGTAGATATGCTGAAAAGGGGCGGCTATCCTTGGGCGTTAAAGCAGCGGATTTTGGGCGAAAACGGACATCTTTCCAACCATACGGCAGGGGAGCTTTTGACAGAGGTCATGACAGGGAAAATGAAATATGTTTTTCTGGGGCACCTCAGCGACGAAAACAACAACCCCCACCTTGCGTATGAAACGGTGGAGGGGATTTTGCGGAAAAACCGCATTGCAGTCGGCACGCAGGTGAAGATGGACATGGCGAGCCGCTTTCAAAACGGCGTGAAGGTGGAGCTGTGACGGAGGGTTGGCATGAAGGTTACGGTGATTTGCGTAGGCAAACTGAAGGAAAAATATTGGCGGGATGCCATTGCGGAATACAGCAAGCGTTTGAGCCGCTATATGAAGCTGGAAATCATTGAGCTTGCGGATGAAAAGGCCCCTGAAAGCATGAGCGAGGCACAGGCGCAGGAGGTTAAGGAGAAGGAAGGACAGCGGATTCTGAAAAACGTGAGGGACGATGCCTTTGTGGTGGCACTTGCGGTGGAGGGAAAGCAGCTTTCCTCCGAGGAGCTGGCGGAATTTATGGAGAAAAAGGGCGTTGGCGGCGTGAGCCACATGGTTTTCATCATCGGCGGCTCTCTGGGGCTTTCCTCTGCGGTCATGCGGCGGGCGGATTTTGCACTCAGCTTTTCTAAAATGACATTTCCGCACCAGATGATGCGTGTGGTTTTATTGGAGCAGATTTACCGTTCCGAGCGGATTCAGCGGAACGAGCCATATCATAAATAAGCGTTGGGAAGAAAGGGAGAATTGGAATGAAAAAAGGTGCGAAGCTTGTGCGGTTTATCGGGATTGTATGCTGGTTTTTGGCATTGTTTGTTTTGATTAACGGGCATCAGGCGAAGAAAAGAGAGGCAGAGGAGGCCGCAAAGCAGCCTGCGGTTGTGCAGCAGGCGGAGGAGGGCAATGCGAAGGACGGAGAAATCAGCACAGTGGTGTTCCCGGAATAAGCGGCGTTTTCCAAACGGCTTGGGAATGGAGAGCAAGCCTTTTGAAAACAGAACAAACGATTTATGCAAAGAAAGAGAGAAATTCAGATTCCTCTCTTTTTTTAATGTGATTATGTGTGCCGAGGGTTTGCGGCATTTTTTTCGGAAATCAGTCCTTTAGGAA
>NZ_CAKQVD010000068.1 GCF_934277605.1 uncultured Anaerotignum sp. | reverse complement strand
TCCACAGTATCTCCAACAGTATAGCATACAGTCCTTGGAGAGGGACTATAAACACTACTACTTTATAATACGAGGAGTATTTACTATGGTAGCAGGACATCTTAGTGAAAAGAAAGGTTACTATTACGCTGTATTGAATTATAAGGATTATACCGGAAAAAGGAAATCAAAATGGGTATCTACAGGATTGCCCGTAAAAGGAAATAAAAGGCGTGCTGAAAAAATTCTGGCAGATATAAAACGTGATTTTGTTCCGGAAGAACCAAAACGAATAGAGGCGAATATGTTATTTTCGGATTACATGGAAAGTTGGCTGAATATAATCAAGGGATCGGTTGCGGTTCCGACGTATTCTTCTTATTCGGAAATCGTTAATAAAAATATAATACCCTACTTCCGAGAAAGAAAAATTACACTGCAAGGCTTAACGGCAAAAGATATTCAAGCGTTTTACCTTCATGAGCTGCAACGTGTCAGTGCCTCAACGGTCATTCATTATCATGCCAATATTCATAAAGCACTGAAATATGCTGTGAAGATTGATTTGATTGAGGTAAATCCGGCAGATAAGGTGGAACGCCCGAAAAGGAAACAGTATGTAGGCAGTTTTTATGATGCGGATGAAATCAATGCACTTTTTGAAGCAGCGAAAGGAACAAAGTTGGAGTTGCCGATTCTTTTTGGTGCTTTCTATGGATTACGCCGCAGTGAGGCGGTTGGTCTGAAATGGGATGCGATTGATTTTGAGGAGAATACCATTGTGATACGGCATACGGTTACGCAATGTAATGTAGATGGTAAAAAAGTTATCGTTGCGTCTGATACCACGAAAACAAAATCCAGCAGGAGAACATTGCCGCTTGTCCCTTTTGTGAAGGAAAGACTTCTTGCATTAAAAGAGGAGCAGGCGGAAAATCGTCGTTTATGCGGACGAAGTTATATTAAAGAATATCTGGGATATGTCTGCGTAAATGAAATTGGTGATTTAATCAAACCCGGTTATGTGACGCAGAGTTTTCCGAAATTGCTGAAAGCAAACGGGTTTAGGCATATCCGTTTTCATGATCTCAGACATAGCTGTGCGTCGTTGCTTTTGAAAAACGGTGTTCCTATGAAACAGATTCAAGAGTGGCTTGGTCATAGCGATTTTTCAACCACAGCAAACATTTATGCACATCTGGATTGCAGTTCCAAACTGATTTCGGCTGATGCAATGCTGAATGGTTTGGGAATGGATTCTAAATAAAAAAGCCAGCAGTCGAAAATCAACTACTGACTTATTCCTACGGAGACGGTGGGATTCGAACCCACGGACCCTGACGGATCAAACGATTTCGAGTCGTTCTCGTTATGACCACTTCGATACGTCTCCAAGAATATCTTTAATAGTATAGCAGAAGAAAAAGAAAATTGCAATGGCTGGCGGTTTAAAAATCTTGTTGGATTGAAAAAGGGAGGTTTACATGATACTATTTTAGGGATGAGAGGAGGCAAAAACGAATGGAATCCATTGGTTTATATATTCATATCCCTTTTTGCAGGCAAAAATGCCTTTACTGTGATTTTCCCTCTTGGGCGGGGAAGGACGAGCAGATGCAGGCGTATGTGGATGCTTTGGCGGAGGAAATCAGGGTGCGGGGCAGGCGTTATGCAGAGAAAAGGGTTATTTCCGTGTTTTTCGGCGGCGGCACACCGACAGCCTTGCCCATTCCGATGCTGCGGCAGTTGATGCAGGCAGTTATGGAAAGCTTTTCGCTTACGGCGGATGCGGAAATTACAACAGAGGCGAACCCCGGCACGCTGAGTATAGAAATGGCGGCGGCCTTAAGGCAGATGGGCTTTAACCGCTTGAGCATGGGCGTGCAGGCGTGGCAGAACGAGAAATTGAAGCAGCTTGGCAGAATCCACACGATTGAGGATTTTTTGGAAAACTATCGGGCGGTGCGGCAGGCGGGCTTTGACAATGTGAATGTGGACCTAATGTTTGCACTTCCGAGGCAGACCATGGCACAATGGCAGGAGACGGTCAGCAGGATTACCGCATTACAGCCGGAGCATATTTCTGCATACAGCTTAATTCTTGAGGAAGGCACTCCGTTTTATGAGAGATATGAAAAAGGGGAATTGGAGCCTTTATCTGAGGAGACAGACAGAGAAATGTATCACTGGGCGGTGGATTATTGGGCGGAGCATGGCTATCGGCAATATGAAATTTCCAATTTTGCAAGGGAAGGCAGGCGGAGTCGCCACAACCGCATTTATTGGCAGGCGGAGGAATATCTGGGGCTGGGCTTAGGCGCACATTCCTATATGGAGGGGGAGCGGTTCCACAACAGCTATGACCTGCAAAAATACATTGCGGCGAAGGGAAACCCTACCTTATTAAAAGAGGATGCAGAGACGATAACGGAGGCAGATGCCTTGGCGGAATTTATGTTTTTGGGGCTGCGGCTGACGGAGGGCGTTTCCTTTGCACGCTTTCGGCAGAGGTTTGGGAAGGACATGGAGGCAGTTTACGGAAAAGAGATGCGAGAGCTGACCGAGCAGGGATTGCTGTTACAGGATGCTGCGGGGGTGCGATTGAGCAGGCGAGGGATAGATGTGAGCAATTTTGTGTTCGAGAAATTCCTTTTATGAATGAAATGTAAACATTTGCAAAAACCATAAAAAAATTTAGATTAGCACTTGACATCTTTGGTGGCTAGTGCTATCTTTATATACAGAAGTTAGCACTCGTACTTAATGAGTGCTAATAAAACAAAAAAGGAGGCGGCGGCATGGCACTGAATGACAGAAAAATACAGATTTTGCAAGCCATTATCAATGACTATATTGAAACGGCGGAGCCCGTCGGTTCCAGAACCATTGCAAAGAAATACAACTTAGGGATCAGCTCGGCGACCATCCGAAACGAAATGAGCGACTTGGAGGAAATGGGCTTGATTTTACAGCCACACGCCTCCAGCGGCAGAATTCCCTCGGATATGGGTTACAGGCTTTATGTAGACCATCTGATGCAGCAAAAGGAGCTGAAGCCTGAGGAAAAGAAATATCTGCAAAGCGTGGTTGCCAGAGATATCAACCAGATTGATTATCTGATGGAGGAATCCGCAAAGGCATTGTCCTTGCTGACCAATTATACCACCTTCGTTTCTGAGCCTGTGGGGCAGAGAACGAGAATCAAGCAGATTCGCTTGCTCCCGTTTGACAGCACAGCCTTATTGCTCATCATTGCGACGGGCGATAATTTTATTAAGAACCACGTGATTAAGATGGACAGCGTTCCCCCAGAGGAAAAAATCTTCTTCATGGGCAGTTGTCTGAACCATGTATTGCAGGGCTGTGCGTTAAATGAAATTGACGGTGCGGTCATCAGCCGGATGCAGGCGGAGCTGGAGGATTACCAAGAGCTGCTGCAGCCCATACTGAAGGCGATTGAAATTACCATGCGTTCGGCAGAAAAGGTGCAGGTACACATGAGCGGTGCCAAGAATATGCTGGCATTTCCCGAATTTTCGGATATCCAGAAGGCAAAATCCCTGATTCAAACCTTGGAGGAAAAAGACCAACTGGTGACGATGCTGAAGGAAAGCACAGGAAATGACATCCAGATTATGATTGGCAGTGAAAACAGTGTGCAGGGCATGAAGGATTGCAGCGTGATTACGGCAACCTATAAAATGGGGGACAATACAAGAGGTACCATTGGGATTGTCGGCCCGACCAGAATGGATTATTCACAGGTTGTCTCCGTTTTGAACGGAATGGTGCAAAGCATTGAAAAGGTATTGCGAAATCTATCCGACGGGAATCATAATAATACTTAGAAATGAGGGAGCAATGTGGAAGAAATGAAAAAAGATGAGGCTCTGGAGGAGCAGCAGACGGCGGAAGCAGCAGAACCCGCAGAAGCCGAAGCAGTTGAGGCGGAGGAGGTTTTGGAGGCTGTGGATGAAACAGCGGACAAAATTGCCAAGCTGGAGCAGCAGGCTGCTGATAATCTGGATAAATATCAAAGAACACTGGCGGAATTTGATAACTTCCGCAAGCGTACAGTGAAGGAAAAGGCCGTTATGTATGATGACGGCGTGAGAAGTACCATTGAAAAGCTGTTGTCGGTGATTGACAATCTGGAGCGCGCCGTTGCGGTGCAGGAAGGAAAGGTTGATGAGGACGATGCGTTCTTCAAGGGTGTGAAAATGACTCTGGTGCAGTTCCGAGAGATTTTGCACAGCATGGGCGTGGAAGAAATTCAGGCATTGGGCGAGAAATTCGACCCCAACCTGCACGCAGCCGTTGCGCATGAGGATGACGAAAGCTACGGCGAAAACGAAGTCATTCTGGAAATGCTGAAGGGTTATAAATATAAAGATAAGGTGATTCGCCACAGTATGGTTAAGGTGGCAAACTGATTACAAAAAAACGAATAAAGTTCTTTTAGGAGGAATTGATTATGGGAAAAATTATTGGTATTGACTTAGGTACAACAAACTCTTGTGTAGCAGTAATGGAAGGCGGTCAGCCTGTTGTTATCGTAAACAGTGACGGTGCAAGAACCACACCCTCTGTTGTCGGCTTTGCAAAAAACGGCGAAAGACTGATTGGCGAAACAGCAAAACGTCAGGCAATCACAAACCCTGACAACACCATCTCTTCCATCAAGAGCCACATGGGCGAAAATTATAAAGTAAACATTGAAGGCAAGGAATATTCTCCTCAGGAAATTTCCGCTATGATTTTGCAGAAGCTGAAAGCAGATGCAGAGTCTTATCTGGGCGAAAGCGTAACAGAGGCAGTTATCACAGTTCCCGCTTACTTCAATGACGCACAGAGACAGGCAACAAAGGATGCCGGCAAGATTGCGGGGCTGGATGTAAAGCGTATCATCAACGAGCCAACATCCGCAGCACTGGCATACGGTCTGGATAACGAAAACGAACAGAAAATCCTGGTTTATGACTTGGGCGGCGGCACATTCGACGTTTCCATCATTGAAATCGGCGATGGTGTTATTGAGGTTTTGGCTACAAACGGTAACACACATCTGGGCGGCGATGACTTCGACCAGAGAGTCATCGACCATTTGGTAGAGGAATTCAAGAAGGCTGAGGGCATGGATTTGTCCAAGGATAAAATGGCAATGCAGAGATTGAAAGAGGCTGCGGAAAAGGCGAAAAAGGAGCTGTCCACAGTAACCTCCACAAACATTAACCTGCCCTTCATTACAATGAATCAGGATGGCCCGAAGCACTTGGATGTTACATTGACAAGAGCAAAATTCGATGAGCTGACACATGATTTGGTAGAAAACACCATGGGCCCCGTAAAACAGGCATTGGCTGATGCAGGCCTGTCCACAGGCGAAATCGATAAGGTTCTGCTGGTTGGCGGTTCCACAAGAATCCCCGCAGTTCAGGATGCAGTAAAGAAATATACAGGCAAGGAGCCCTTCAAGGGCATTAACCCCGATGAATGTGTTGCAGTCGGTGCGGCAATTCAGGGTGGTAAGATGGCAGGCGATGAGGGTGCAGGCTCCATTCTGCTGCTGGATGTAACACCTCTGTCCTTGGGTATTGAAACTCTGGGCGGCGTTGCAACAAAGCTGATTGACAGAAACACAACCATCCCTACAAACAAAAAACAGATTTTCTCTACCGCAGAGGATAACCAGACAGCCGTTGATATTCATGTTGTGCAGGGCGAAAGACCTCTGGCAAAGGACAACAAAACACTTGGTCAGTTCAAGCTGGACGGTATCGCACCCGCAAGAAGAGGCGTGCCTCAGATTGAAGTAACCTTCGATATCGACGCAAACGGCATTGTAAACGTATCCGCAAAGGATTTGGGTACAGGCAAGGAACAGAAAATCACAATCACAGCAGGCTCTAACCTGAGTGATGATGAAATCGACAGAGCAGTGAAGGAAGCAGAACAGTTCGCAGAGGCTGACAGAAAGAGAAAGGAAGCAATTGATGCGAAAAACGAAGCAGACTCTCTGATTTTCCAGACAGAAAAGACAATTGAAGAATTGGGCGACAAGCTGGACGGTGCAGATAAATCCACAGTTGAGGCAGAGCTGACAAAGCTGAAGGATACTGTGAAGGATTTGACACCCGAAGCAATGACAGATACAGATACAGAAAATGTGAAGGCTGCAACAGAAGCGCTGAAGCAGGAGTTCTATAAGCTCTCCGAAAAGCTGTATCAGCAGGCACAGGCTGCACAGGGCGATGCTGCACAGGGCGGCGACTCCGATGTGGTAGACGGCGACGGCAAAGAAATCTAAGAGAAGCAACCAAAAAGTAAGGATGCCTACCGATAGGGCAGGGCATCCTGCTTTTGCTGTTAAGAAAGAATAGGGGAAAATCCCCGCAAGGTGGTGAGTGAGTTGGCAAATAAAAGAGATTATTATGAAGTACTGGGCGTAAAAAAGGATGCCACAGAGGCGGAGCTGAAAAAGGCTTATCGTAAGATGGCAGTGAAATACCATCCTGACCAGAATCCCGGGGATAAAGAGGCAGAAGAAAAATTTAAGGAGGTCAACGAAGCGTATGAGGTTTTGAGCGACAGCCAGAAGCGTGCGCAGTATGACCAGTTCGGTCATGCGGCCTTTGAACAGGGCGGCATGGGCGGCGGCGGCTTTTATGGCGGCCAAGGCTTTGATATGGGCGATTTGGGCGATATCTTCGGCAGTATGTTCGGCTTTGGCGGCTTTGGTGGCGGCGGGGCAAGAAAAAACGGCCCCAGACGCGGGAAGGATGTCAATGTAAGCATACAGTTGACCTTTGAGGAGGCTGTTTTCGGCTGCAAAAAAGAAATTTCCATTGCGATTTATGATGAATGTGAAACCTGCCACGGCACAGGCGCAAAGGCAGGCAGCCATCCCGAAAGCTGCCCGACCTGTCATGGCACAGGGCAGGAGAGAGTGATGCAGCAGTCCATGTTTGGCTCTGTAACCTCCGTAAGAACCTGCTCGAAGTGCGGCGGCAGCGGCAAGATTGTGAAGGATCCTTGTAATACCTGCCATGGCAGCGGCAAGGTGCGGAAAACGAAAAAATATGAGGTTAATGTGCCGAGGGGCATTGATAACGGACAGACCATTCGTTTGGCAGGCAAGGGCGAAATCGGCGAAAACGGCGGCGGCTATGGCGATTTGCTTGTGACGGTTTATGTGCAGCCGAACCGTGTATTCGTGCGGAAGGGCTTTGATATTTATTGTGATGTGCCGATTACCTTTGTGCAGGCAGCACTGGGCGGCGAAATTACAATTAAGACCATCGATGGCGAAGAAAAATATACCATTAAGCCCGGTACACAGCCCGATACGGTGGTAACCCTGCGTGGCGTGGGTGTGCCGAATCTGAGAAACCCTAAGGTAAGAGGGAACCAGATTGTAACATTGAAGGTAAAAATCCCTACGGATTTGAGCGAGAGACAGAAGGATTTGCTGCGTCAGTTCTATGGGGAGGCGCCCAAGAGCAGTGCGGAGGCAGAGCCTTCCAAGGATGAAAAAAAATCCTTCTCTAAAAAAATGAAGGACTTTTTCAAAGAGGATTAAACAGATACCCCTGTTCCGCATAAGGTGGAATGGGGGCATTTTTCTGGCATTTTGCAGTTGTAATTCCGATTTTACGGTGGTATGATAAAACGAAAACCGAACGGAAAAAGAAGATGAAAATTGGGGGAGTCGGGTATGACAGGGCTTTTGTTAAGGCTGTTTGTAAAAAATCATGAGGATACGGAGGATACAGCGGTGCGTGCCTCTGTGGGAAAGCTGGCAGGCGCAGTCGGCATTGTGTGCAACTGCATTTTGTTTTTGGGAAAGCTGTTGGCAGGCCTATGGGCAGGCTCGGTTGCGATTGTTGCCGATGCAGTGAATAACCTTTCGGATGCCTCCTCCTCGGTGGTAACGCTTTTGGGCTTTCGCTTGGCACAGCAGCCCGCCGATGCAGACCATCCCTATGGTCACGCCAGATATGAATATCTTTCCGGCTTGATGGTGGCGGTGCTGATTTTGGTTATCGGCGTGGAGCTGATAAAGTCCTCTGTGGAGAAAATCATTCATCCTGCGGCGATAGATTTTTCTACGCTTACGATTGCGATTTTGCTTGGCTCGATATTGGTAAAGCTGTGGATGGCACTGTTTTTTAAAAAATTGGGAAAGCGGATTCATTCCTTGACCTTGGAGGCAACAGCGGTAGATAGCCGGAATGATGTGATTACAACGGCGGCGGTTTTGTTGGGCTGCCTGCTGGGGTTCCTGTTCCACATCAACATTGATGGCTATGTGGGCTTTTTGGTGGCGCTGTTTATCCTGTATTCCGGTGTGAATATTGTGAAGGAAACCATTTCGCCCCTGCTGGGAGAAAAAGCAGAGCCGGAATTGGTGGAGAAAATCAAAAAATTGGTTACCGCACGAGAGGAAATTTTGGGCGTGCATGATTTGTTGATTCACGATTATGGTCCGGGCAGATGCTTTGCTTCCATTCATGCGGAGATGAGCGCAAGGATGGATGCATTGGAGGGGCATGATATCATTGATAGCTTGGAAAGCCAAGCGTTGCAGGATTTGAATGTGCATTTGGTGATTCACTATGATCCTGTTTTGGCGGACGATGCGGAGTGGAACGAAATGCGGCAGGTGATGGAAGAAATTATCCATGAAATTGATCCTGCGGTTTCGATGCATTGCTTCCGTATGGTTGGGGGCATGAAGCAGAAGAACCTTGTGTTTGACCTGATGGTGCCGTATGATACCAAACGCCCGAACCAAGAATTGAAACGGGAGATAGACCAAAAGCTTTTGGAAAAAAATAAAAAATATGGAACCATCATTCGATTTGATGGGAAGGAATAAGAAAAAATCGGAGTAGAAAAGCCCTCTTTGCACGGGATGTGCAGAGAGGGCTTTGATTTTATTGCTTTTTATATTTTGTGTCGATTTTAGAGATGGAAAAGACACAAAGCAGCAGCACCAAAAGCCAACCATACAAAATGGGGCGGCTGCCGGGATAGAGAAGATCCAAACAAGCCTTGCCGACGAACAATACGCCGAGCAGAAGGTTTATTTTGCCAATCTCTTTTAGATAGGCAGGGATGTTTTTCTCCTCAATGTTTTCAAGAACACGCTTGGTATAAAAAGTCGTTTGACCAAGGAGAGCAAAAACGCCTCGGACAAGGAAATATATACCTGCAAGAAACAGCAGAGTCACGACGCTTCCTCCTCCTTCCGAATGGTGCAAATTCTTGCAACACAGTCTGTTTCATGGTAAACTTATAAGATATATGGCAGAAATCAGTAAGAGCGTTTGTTGGCTCTTTTGTTCAAGCTGGTCTGGCGGTCATTCGCCTGCTTCATCCATTCCTTCATCTTATCTTCAAAATCAGAGGAAGCATTGACGGAGGACTGGGGGCGGAAATATTCCTGTGCGGGATTTGCGGTTGCTTCGCTCTGTCTGCGGGGCTGCTTGTTGAAGGGCTTATTGGGCTTGGGACGACGTTCCTCCTTGGGCATTGCCTCACGGATGGAAAGCGCAATCTTGTGGCTTTCTTCATCAATGGAAAGCACCTTGACCTTTACGGTATCGCCGACCTTCACATGATCGTTGATATCCTGAACGAAGCTGTTGGCTACCTGAGAGATATGCACTAAGCCCTGCACGCTGCCAAGGGAAACAATGGCGCCAAAGGGCTTAACACGAACA
>NZ_CAKQVD010000067.1 GCF_934277605.1 uncultured Anaerotignum sp. | reverse complement strand
TTCGCTGCATGACACCTATGGAGTTTCACGCTGCTGCATAAAAAGATGGTCTCTGCCAATGCAGAGACCATCTCCAAAAAAACATTTTTATTTTTTCACTGTCTACTTGACAGGGGGCACTTCACGATTTAAATCGGGGACTTTTTTTATTTTGTCCGGCCATATTTTTCTGCAATTTTTTCTGCCACATAAATGCCATCCACTGCTGCGGAAACAATGCCGCCCGCATAGCCTGCACCCTCGCCCGCCGGATAAACGCCCTCCTTGTGTAAGCTCATCCCCGTTTGCTCCCGCAAAATGCGAATCGGGGAGGAGCTACGGCTTTCCACCGCCGTCAAAAGTGCATCTGCTCGGTCAAAGCCCTTCAGCCTTCTTGCCATGGCAGGCAATGCCTCCTTGAGTGCCTCCGTCATAAAGGGCGGGAAAATTTCCTCCAGATTGCTTTCCCTTACCGCGGGGCGATAGGTTGGCTCCACCTCCGCCTGCGCCGCCGCTTCCTTTCCCAAAAAGCTGCCGACTGTCTGCACAGGTGCGGTGTAATTGCCGCCGCCTGCCAAAAATGCCTTTTCCTCCAATTCCCTCTGGAAAAACATCCCCGCCAAGGGATGCTTGCTCCCGAAATCCTCCGGAAAAATCTGCACCAATAATGCAGAATTGGCATTTTTTCCATCTCTGGCGTGTTCGCTCATGCCGTTGATGGCAAGCCTGCCCTCCTCGGAGGCCGCCGCCACCACATAGCCGCCGGGGCACATGCAAAAGGTATATACCCCCCTGTTTTTCGTCGTGGTATAGGTCAGCCGATAATCCGCTGTCGGCAAAAGCTCTGCCGCCTCACCATATTGCACCGCATCAATCATCTCTTGGGGATGCTCAATCCGCACACCCATGGCAAAGGGCTTTTGCTCCAATGCAAAGTTTTCTTCATGCAATAAAGTAAAGGTATCTCTGGCACTATGTCCCAATGCCAAAACAACCTCGTCCGTTTCAATTTTTTCTCCGTTTTGCAGAACAACCGCCTGCACCCGATTTCTTTCCCACACAAAGCCTGTCACCTTTGTAAAGAAACGCACCTCGCCGCCCAAGGAAATGATTTTCTCCCGAATGTTTTTCACAACACCCCGCAGTAAATCTGTCCCAATGTGCGGCTTCGCATCATAAAGAATCTCCTCCGGTGCGCCTGCCTCCACCATTTCCTCCAAAACCTTGCGGCAACGGGGGTCCTTAATGCGTGTTGTCAGCTTGCCGTCAGAAAAGGTGCCTGCACCGCCTTCGCCAAACTGCACGTTGTTTTCCACATCCAGCCTGCCTGTGCGCCAAAAGGCTTCCACCGCTTGCTTGCGGCTGTCCACATCGCCGCCACGCTCCAAAACGATTGGACGAAAGCCCATCTCCGCCAAAAGCAAGCCCGCAAACATTCCGGCAGGGCCAAAGCCCACAACAACAGGGCGCTTCTGCGGCAGCTCCTTCCCCTTCGGAAGAGAATACGCCAAATCGGGTGTCCTTGAAATATGCCTATCCTTATTTTTTTCCAAAATTTTATGCTCGTTTTTCACTTCCACATCCACCACATATACATAATGGATGTTGTCCTTTTTTCTGGCATCCAGAGAGCGTTTGAAAATGCGGTATGCCTTCAGCTCCTCCACAGGCACACGCAATGCCTTCGCCAACCTTTTTTCCAAAGCCTTTTGATTGCTTGTGATGGGCAGTTTGATTTCCGATACACGAATCATGCCATGCTACCGCCTTTCCAATCCTCATAAAACACTTCACGCAAAAATAACCCACGGCTCGGGGCTGTAAAGCCTGCCTGCTCTCTGCTTTTCGCCTGCAAAAGATCTGCCATGCCGTCTGCCTGCCGCTTGCCTTCCCCCACCTCAATGAGCGTTCCTGCCAAAATCCGCACCATTTGGTAAAGAAAGCCGTTGCCGTAAAAATGCAGTGTCAGCTTGCCCTCCGTTTCCTCAAACACAATGTCATAAACGGTGCGCACCGTTGATTTTTTCATTCTCTTGTTGGCGCAAAAGCTTTTAAAATCATGCGTTCCGATAAAGCCTGCCGCCGCCTGCCGCATGGCTGCCACATCCAGCCCCTCGGCACAGCGAAAGGTATACTTCCGCTCAAACACAGGCGGGCGCTTGCCAATCCAGATGGAATAGGAATAATGCTTTGCCTTGGCACTGAGCCTGCTGTGAAAGCGCAAAGGCATTTCCGCAATCGAAAGTGCCGCCAAGTCCTCAGGCAGTCTTGCGTTGAAGGCATCCAATAAGGCCTCGGGCGTGTCCTTCCAGTCCATGTGAAAATTCATCACCTGCCCTGTGGCGTGCGTGCCTGCATCCGTTCTGCCGGAGCCGAAAACCTCCGTTTCCTCGCCGCAAATTTCCTCTAAAATGCGTTCCAATCTTTCCTGTATGGTGTTTTCCGTGTTCCCCTGCTTCTGCCAGCCGTTATAGCGTGTGCCGTCATACGCCAAAACCATCTTGTAGTTCTTCATTGCACGCCCCTTACTGCTGCAAAACGTGCAAAACGCTCGGCACAAACTGCTTCTTTCTGGAAACCAAGCCGGAAACGTGTACCCAGTTTTCCTGTGCTTCGCCAAAAGCGGTTTCCACCAATTCCCTTGCGCCCTCGCCTGCGAATACCAAATCGGAGGATTCTGTCAAAATGTTGGTCAAAAGGAAGAACAGCATTTCTCCATCCTTGACTGCCCCCTCCATGTATGCCGCAATTTTGGGGCGAAGCTGCTCCAGCTCTGCCTTGTCCATGGAAGAAATCTGCCCCGCACCGAAGTTCTTGTCGTTGCCGCTGAATTTTTTGAAATCCTGATAGAAAATTTCCTCTGGGGTTTTGTCTGCCAGGCTGCTGCCTGCACGGAACATTTTTTCCGCATGGTCCTGAATGTCAATCCCTGCGATTTTCGCCAGCTCCTCTGCCGCCTTTTTATCCTTTGCCGTACAGGTCGGGGAACGGAACATCAGCGTGTCGGAAAGAATTGCGGAGCAAAGCAGACCTGCAATCTTTTTGTCCACCTCCACATCGTTTTCCTGATATAATTCATAAACAATCGTTGCAGTGCAGCCCACAGGCTGATTGCGGAAGTATACAGGCAAAGCCGTTTCCATGCTGCCCAGTCTGTGATGGTCGATAATCTCCAATATCTCTGCCTCATCAATGCCGTCTACCGCCTGCGCCATTTCATTGTGGTCCACCAAAATGATTTTCTTGCTGTCCATGCTCAAAAGGGAGCGTCTGGAAAGCATCCCGCAATATTGTCCCTCTCTGTCAAGAACAGGGAAATCTCTGTGGCGAATTTTTGCCAGTGTATCCCGAATATCGCTGATGAAATCCTCTCTGTTAAAGGTAATCAGATGGTCCTTCTTCATAAAATACCGTACAGGTGCGGATTGGGAAATCAATCTTGCCACCATCAATGTGTCATGGGGTGTGCTGATGATTTTGCAGTTGTTCTCCTTCGCCAGCTTTTGAATCGTCTTGGAAATGGGCGCACCGGTGCAAACCACAATACAGCCTGCATTCATTTCAATCCCGCAAAGCTGGTTTTCAAAACGGTTCCCCGTCAGCAGCATATCGCCGTCCTCAACATAATTCTCCAGCAAATCGGGGTTTGCCGCACCAATCAGAATCTTCCCCTTTGTGATTTCCTCCTCAGGGTTGCCCACCAGCATTTCGCCGTCAATGGCATCCAAAACATTTGTATATTTTGTGCGGGAAATAGCCAGAATCCGTGTCTCATAAATGTCCATGTTCGCCGTTGCGATGTCCTTAACGGAAATGATACCCTCCAATGTGCCGTCCTTTACG
Source organism: uncultured Anaerotignum sp. (assembly GCF_934277605.1). Classification (GTDB taxonomy): domain Bacteria; phylum Bacillota; class Clostridia; order Lachnospirales; family Anaerotignaceae; genus Anaerotignum_A. The sequence goes on along the minus strand of NZ_CAKQVD010000067.1, from coordinate 6,037 downwards.
ACAGGCATCGTGGACTCCTGCATGTCTCTCATTTTGTTCCAAGCATTTTTCAGAGAAATATCCTCATTCAAGGTGGGTGTAGGCTTGATGTCTACGTCCTTAATCTGCGTGCCGACATGGCCGATGAATTCAGGGGTTTCCGCATCAAAAAAATCCAACACATATTTCGTTTCGTTGTTTACCTCTCCGGCTCTTTTGGCTACAAATTCGCCCTCATCCACCTTATTCTTCAATGCCGCATAGGCAATCGCAGAGCAGATGGAGTCTGTATCCGGATTTTTATGCCCAATAACAAATACCTTTTTTCTCTTTAACATTCTCGTTCCTCCCTAAAATTTTTTCTTCCTGTGTATTGAAAATTCCAATATTTTTCCAAGCTTAGTATATCCTATAAAACAGCGGAAGAAAAGCAAAAACCGCATTTTCGTGAACTTGCTCAGTCCGCCCCGCCTTTTCGTATACATAATACAGTAATTCTCGCCATTCTACCCATTATGATTGATTCCCTTACACAAAAAAGTCCTGATTCTCAAATCAGGACTCAAAAGGCGCCACCCGGATTTGAACCGGGGATAGAGGTGTTGCAGACCTTTGCCTTACCACTTGGCTATGGCGCCGTATGCAGTTGCTGTTTGTATAGTATACTCTCCTTTTTGGCTTTCGTCAATCCCTTTCGGTGTGCTTTTTCAGTGCTTTTTCCGACACAGGTTTCGGCGTCCTTTTTCCTGTACAAATCCGATAGAATTTTGATTTATCACCCGATAGATTTATAAAGAAGAAACCGATATGGTTCTAAACCTATAGTTCTAAATCTCAATCCGATGTATTTCTTGGCAAGAAATCCTTGACAGCAAAAAGGCGTATCCCAAAGTCCCACCTGCCCAAAGAAAATGACCGTTTTTTATGCGACACACGCTTTCCGATTCCCCCGGCATTGCCGGGGGAATTTTTAGCGAGATTATCCAACGGATTAGCGTCTTCTGCGCTCAATTCCGCTTGTTCTGTAGTATTCCGCTTTGTCCTTGTACATCCGCCTTTCCGCCTCCTGCACAGTGGGATGCAGGTCGGCTGTTGCCTTCTCCTGCCAGACCATCCCCACCGCCATGTTTACAGAAAGCTCCTTCATTGTTGCTCTCAACAGGTCAATTCGTTCCTCCGCCGCTGCCTGATCGATATCCGAGCAGATAGCCAGCAGCTCATCTCCGCCGATGCGGAAAACACCGTAATCGCCATATATCTGCTCCATGCAGCGGCTGCATTTGATGATTAGCTCGTCACCTGCAACGTGTCCCATGTTGTCATTGATTTGCTTCAGGCCTGTAATGTCACAATAAATGATAGCGATGCTTTTTTCTCGGTCAAGCTGCTCCAGATAGTTTGTCAAAGCGAAGCGGTTGCCCAGCTTGGTAAGGGCGTCCTTATAGCTCAAATCCATCAGCTTTGCCATCAGCCTTCTCCGCTTGAGGCAGGAAACCAGGAAGGATGCCGCAATTTGAAGTAAATCATGGGAGTAATCCAAAAACATCGACGGCGGGTTGTCCACACCATAGAAGCCGATGACCTTCCCCTTGTCATATAAGGGAACCACCGCAAGGGAATGGATGTCCTGCGGCTTGAGAACTTCATATTGCCGCGGGTCGATTTCCTTTATTTCCTCCAAATCACGAATCACGATAGCCTTGCCATCCTCAAAGTGACTGTACCAGTTTGCACAGACCTCCGGTGGCACATTTTGCAGATTTTCCTTCTCAGGCCGAATCCCCGGCGCACACCATTCGTAGGTGTTGTCATCACCGCCGTTTTCGTTTTTCTCAAAGATGTAGGTACGCTCGCCGCTGACAGCCTTTCCCAGATGCTCCAAAATGATATTGATGCTCTCATCCGGCGTATCCGCATTGATTGCCTCCTTCAGAGCCCTGTTGGCAAGCATTTCCATCTCCTGATACATTTTAACCACCACATCCTGCGCCTTTTCCCTCATGGCTTCATCGGTAACATCAAAGGCAATCTCGATACGGTATTTTTTCCCTGTATCCGCATCCTCCACCATCGTATCCTTCAGCAGCAGGTATTGGTCAATCACAGGGTTGTAATAACGCCACTCCACAAATGTCCCCACAGAGAGCTGGTTGTTGGTACACATCCCACAGGGGATGGCAGCGCCTTGCAGCACCTCATAGCACTTTCGCCCCCTAATCTCATCTACGGATTTCAGCCCAAAGGCATCCAGTGCCTTGCGGTTCAAATATACCAATTCATTTGTTTCAATATCCGAAGCGTATACCAATTCATCTAAATTCTGAAAAAAAGAACAGACATTCTTTAATTTATCCATTTTTCATCTCCTTAATATTTATATACATAAAGCCCTTGCTTTTAGCGTTTTATGTATTTATTTTCTTTATACGCTCACTAAATCCATTCCCTCCGTCTGCCTCTTTTGAATCAACCCCAATAATGCTTCATGAGGCTCAAGAAAGTTCGATATATTTTCCCAATTTCAAACAAGCTCCCTTTGCGTTTACCGACAAAGAATGTGATAGGAATTTCTGCACGAAATCGTTCCGAACTTCTGTAATTGATTCTTCCAAGCAGAAAAAAGATTGCCATCGCAAGAAAGTATGTATTTATACACAGCCAGAACAGCACAGCAAGTCCCGGTATGCTTTTATACAGCAGCATAAATTCTATGCTGAAATAAATCCCCGCCATGGATGCTACCAATAAAATCATGTGTGAAATTTTCTCGGAATCATATCTGCATCAAAAGTTACAACTAACGCAGAATTTGTTTTAGATTATGCTTGCCTTGATTTTTTTCTGCATTTATATTATACATCGCACACCGATGTACGGTGCAAGAGTTTTTTGATAGAAGGATATTTTTTTATGAAAAATAATAAAAAATCCCGATGCCATTCTCTCAATGACATCGGGAATCAACTCTCCCTCACCGAAAGGCAATGGGTTTGCTCGGCTGTGTAACGGGCTATTTTCTGCAAAGCCCTGCATGATATGGTATGCACTTATAGCGTTTAGATAGAGCCAAAAGAAATCAGCTTATGCCTGCCCAATGTCTGAAAGTACTATAAAACTGCTCAGCCGGCATAGGCTTGCCAATCTTATAGCCCTGCAGCTTATCACAGTCAAGCTTTTTCAAAAGATTAAGCTGGCTATCTGTTTCAATCCCCTCTGCAACACAGGACAGCCCCAATTCATGACAAAGGCTAATGACACGATGAATCACAAGCTGCTCTCGCTCGCTTTGCTCTGCCCTGCAAATAAGACTGCGGTCAATCTTCGCTATACTAATCTGTGACAAATAAAGCATTACCAGACAGGAAGCCTCTGTGCCGAAATCATCAATGGCAACCTTAATTCCTCTCTGCTTAATCTCTGTCAACAAATAGGACAGTGATTCCAGTTGAATCCCCTGTGAGGACTCCGTAATTTCAAAAACAAGCTGTGCAGGATTCACTCCGGTTTCTGCCATTACTTTATCCAGTCGTTCCAGAAAACCCGGCTCCGCTAATGTGCTACGCGAGAAATTGACATTAAAAGCAATATCCGGCCAGGTAGTCTCCCATTTCCGAATAAGCTCACATGTCTGCTGCAGCATTGTAAAATCAACTATCGAAATCATGTGCTCACGCTCCATAATGCCAAGAAATTCTACCGGCACATGAATATTCCCTTGGGGATCAATCTTGCGTACAAGAACCTCCGCCCCATAGATTTTATTTTTCTTAATGCTGTATAACGGCTGTAAATATGGGATAAAGCGGCTCTCACGAAATTCCTGCATCAGTGCATCCAAATAGTCCGGACGCTGTCCTCTTGCCTCCGCATGTGTGGCATAAAACTTCGTTTTCACTCTTTGCATCGCTTTTTCAGCCTCATGAACCGCAATAATCACATCCTCTTCGCTCCCCCAGGTATAGCCAAAGGCAGCAATCTCTTGTTCTGTGACTAAGGCTGCTTCCATCTCCTCCACCGCCTTCATAAACGCCGCATATTCCACATCAGACCAAATGATAACAAATTCATCACCACTGATTCGATAGAGACTATCCTCAGGAAAATGCGCCCTAAGAATTGTGCAAAGCTTGCGAATAACCCGATTCCCCATATCATGCCCCAGATTATCATTGATCCACTTTAGGTTATTGATATCAAGGAATCCCACACCCGTAGGCAGCTCTTTTCCCAATAGTCTCTCCAATGCTTCATCATAAGCGAGACGATTTTTCAAATCGGTTAAAGGATCGTAGTAGCTCTTATTGATTAACGCCTGTGTCAGCTGTCTCTTAGAAAACTCATTTGCGGCAATGTAGTTAGCCTGTATCAGTAATTCCAATTCATCCGTATGTACTCGGGGATTATCTATCGCAAAGAAGCCAAAGAGCTTATCCCCGATAAAAATAGGTATAGCAATCAGGCTTTGGATCCGCTGCGGATGCAGGCAGTCATATTCTATGTAACGTGTCGGATCATCCTTAAGTGCCTCCACATCCTCAATGATAATAGCCTTATTGTCCTGATTCTTAAAAACATCCACCCAAAAAGCCACAACCTCAATGGGAAGGCTTTGCAGATTGTCGATTTGCGGTGTTACACCCTCACGGCATATTTCATAGGTATTCCTTGCCAGATTTTTCTCCCAGTCAAACTCAAAGATATAGGATCGATCTGCATGATAAAACTCCAAAATCATTTCCAGCATAAAATTAACCGATGCATTAAAATCCTCGTTCGTCACCAGCTTTTCAATACAAGCAACGAGCTTCTTTGCTGCCGCCAAATCACTTTGTGTAGCCTTTAATTCCGCAACATAGCGATCCATATTGATTACAATCTCCATGCGGCAAGGTCTGCCGTCATAATCAATTACACTATCATGCAGCAGTACATTCCCAACATCCGGATTCTCAGATACCCATGTATATTGCTCTCCCTGCCCTTTCTGCATCCGTCCATTCATACAAAAGGCACAGCGTTTTGTCACACCATGAAAATGCTGATAGCACTTAACCCCCTCTGCAGCCTCTCCAAATTGCAAACGTCCGGCACGATTCAAGTACAATAATTCATCGGTATCAAGATCGCTGATATAAATGATTTCATCTATCTGATCTAAAACCTTATATATCTCCTTATTGCTTCTCTCCATAATCATATTGTTTTTCCTCATTTTTTCAATAATCTCTGACTTGGCAAAAAAACAAAATTTTTTGTTTTTCTTTATTCCGCCTTGTTCTCACACTACGCAATGCGCTCGGAAGATTGGCACATATATCCGCAGTGGTAGCTTTAGCAATAGAATAACCACTTTTTTTATGCGACACACGCTTTCCGATTCCCCCTGCATTGCGGGGGCAATTTTAGTGAAATTCTCCTGCGGATTAGCGTCTTCTGCGCTCAATTCCGCTTGTTCTGTAATATTCCGCTTTGTCCTTGTACATCCGCTTTTCCGCCTCCTGCACAGTGGGATACAGGTTATCTGTTGCCTTCTCCTGCCAGACCATCCCCACCGCCATGTTTACAGAAAGCTCTTTCATTGTTGCTCTCAACAGGTCAATTCGTTCCTCCGCCGCTGCCCTGTCGATATCCGAGCAGACAGCCAGCAGCTCATCTCCGCCGATGCGGAAAACACCGTAATCGCCGTATATCCGCTCCATGCAGCGGCTGCATTTGATGATTAGCTCGTCACCTGCAACGTGTCCCATGTTGTCATTGATTTGCTTCAGCCCCGTAATATCACAATAAACAATGGCAATGCTTTTCTCTTTGTCAAGCTGCTCCAAATAGTTTGTCAGAGCAAAGCGGTTGCCCAGCTTGGTAAGGGCGTCCTTATAGCTCAAATCCAGCAGCTTCGCAAGCAGCTTTCTCCGCTTGAGGCAGGAGCCAAGAAAGGATGCCGCAATTTGAAGTAAATCATGGGAGTAATCCAAAAACATCGGCGGCGGGTTGTCCACACCATAGAAGCCGATGACCTTCCCCTTGTCATATAAGGGAACCACCGCAAGGGAATGGATGT
>NZ_CAKQVD010000066.1 GCF_934277605.1 uncultured Anaerotignum sp. | reverse complement strand
TATGAGTTTGTTGAAACAGGCAAGACTGCTAAGACACAGGGCGCAACAGCAATCGAAGTGGCAAAGGATGCTACAGGAGATACTATTGCTACAGCGGTTCGGGGCGCGCTGAATGGTATTACAACAGATGACGGCGGTGCTTGGGCAGTAGCAGGAGCTGATACAAAGGTTACATTGACAGCTGCTAATAAAGGCGCATTTGAGGCTCCTGAGATGAAGTTCTCCGGCTTCGGTGCAAACCTGCAGGTTGGCGATACCAGCGATAAGTTCAACAAGGTTAAGGTTTCTGTTGATTCCATGAGCTCTAAGTCTCTGGGTATTGATCAAATCAACATCGGCACACAGACAGGTGCATCCGATGCAATCAAGAAGATTAAGGATGCAATCAACTCTGTTTCCTCCACAAGAGGTGACTTGGGTGCTGTTCAGAACAGACTGGAGCACACCATCAACAACCTGGGTGTAACAACAGAAAACATGACAGCAGCAGAATCTCGTATCAGAGATACAGATATGGCAGAAGAAATGATGTCCTATACAAAGAACAACATTCTGATTCAGGCTGCACAGGCTATGCTTGCACAGGCAAATCAGGTTCCTCAGGGCGTTCTGCAGCTGTTGCAGTAATCGCTTTTGGAATAGGCGTTTTTGGAGAATTTCGTTTGAAACAATTTCCAAGTGCAAAAGGGGTTCGGACAAATGTCCGAACCCTTTTTTTATGCGAGCGTGACGGTTTTCCCTTCTATCGTGATCAGCCCTTCCTCCTTCATTTTCTTGATTTCCCGCATCATTGCACTGCGGTCAATGCAAAGATAATTGGCAAGCTTGAGCAGGGAAAAGGGCAGGGGGAAGCTGAGTGCGCCTGCCTTGGTGCTTTGGATGCGGAAATAGCTCATCAGCTTGCCGCGAATGGAGCGGTGGCTGAGGATATCCACCTTTTCTGTCAGCGAAACCACCTTGTTCCCCATCAGCCGCAACATATTTTCCGCCACCTGTGTGTGATGCGGGCAGGCATTTTCGCACCGCTTGGAGATGTGGTGCTTTTCGATGAAAAGAACGGTGCAATCCTTTTCGCAGATGGTAACGAAGGCATCCTCTTGGTTGGCGAAGGCGAATGCCGCCCCGAACACGCCTGTTTCCTCCAGATATTCCAATAAATCCAAGGAGCCATCCATGCTGATGCGGTTGACGGAAACCGTCCCCGAAAGCAACAGGCAGATATAATTTTTTTCCCCCTGTGTTGTGGGGATGATTTCCTTTTCCGTAAAGCTGTGCCTTTTCATTTGAAAGCAGGGAATCATTTTTTCCAATTCCTCTGTGGTTACATGGGAAAACAGCTCATTTTTTAATAAATTTTCCATATCCCTCTCCTTTCTGTTGCAAATGCAACATGATTATTTCTGAAACCATGATAACATAAGAGTAAAGAAAAGAAAAGCGGAAAAAATAAAAAAGCAGAGAAACAGAAAAAGCGAGCATGAAAGGAGAACGGCGGCATGAAAACCTTACAGTTAAAGCAGGATTTTTATTGGGCAGGCGTTTTGGACAAGGATTTGCGTGTGTTTGACATTATTATGTATACGGAATTTGGCACAACCTATAATTCCTATATCCTCAAGGCAGGGGATCAGACCATCCTTTTTGAAACCGCAAAGGAAAAATTTTTCGGGGACTACAAAGAGGCACTCTCCGAGCAGTTGGATATTGCACAGATTGATTATATTGTGGTGGACCACACCGAGCCGGACCATGCAGGCTCCATCGCCCGTGTGATTGCGGAAAACCCCAAGGCGAAGATTATTGCAACCCCGACGGCAATCAGCTTTTTGAAAAACATCGTGAATGATGATTTTTATAGTATTCCCGTGAAGAATGGGGAGGAGCTGAAAATCGGCAACAAGACATTGCAGTTTTTCCTTCTGCCGAATTTGCATTGGCCCGACACCATGTATACCTATATCAAGGAGGATAAGACGCTGGTGACCTGCGATTCCTTCGGCTCGCATTATGCGCATGAGGGGATTTTGCGCAGCACTGTGACGGATGAGGAGGGCTATCTGAGAGCCACAAAGTATTATTTTGACAACATCCTCGGCCCCTTTAAGCAGCCCTACATGACGAATGCCTTAAAGCTGGTGCGTTCCTTGGAGATTGACATGATTTGCCCCGGCCATGGCCCTGTTTTGGACAGCCATATTTCCGAGCTGTTGGCAATTTATGATGCGTGGTGCGAAATACCCACGAATGAGAAAACAACCGTTGTGATTCCCTATGTCAGCGCCTATGGCTACACCGAGCAGTTAGCGGAAAAAATTTCCGAGGGCATCCAAGAGGCGGGCGACATTGCGGTGAAGCGTTATGATTTGGTGACGGCTGATGCGGCAGAGGTTGCGGCGGAAATCGGTGCGGCTGATGGGATTCTTTTTGGCACGCCGACCATTTTGCAGGAGGCATTAAAGCCCATTTGGGATTTGACAACGGGAATGTATCCGCCCATCCACGGCGGCAAGCTTGCCTCTGCCTTTGGCAGCTACGGCTGGAGCGGCGAGGGTGTGCCGCATATCATTGAAAGACTGAAGCAGATTCGTCTGCGTGTGGTGGATGGCTTCCGTGTGCGCTTTAAGCCTTCGGAACGGGAGCTGGCGGAGGCGGTTTCCTTCGGCTATCAGTTTGGCTTAAAGCTGCTGAACGGCGAGGAGAAGAAAACACCCTCTGCAAGAGGAACATTGGTGAAATGTCTGGTTTGCGGCGAAATTTTTGATTCTTCCATGGAAACCTGCCCTGTTTGCGGGGTTGGGCCTGAAAATTTTGTGCCTGTGGCATCGCAGGATACGGATTTTTGCAAGAATACAGAGGAGCGTTTCGTGATTCTCGGCGGCGGCACAGCGGCCCTGCAGGCGGCAAAGGCCATCCGTATGCGCAACCAAACAGCGAGAATTACCATGCTTTCCGAGGAGAAGGAGCTGCCCTATGACCGCCCGATGCTGACGAAAAACCTGTTTGGTGCAGTCAGCAGTGGTGCGATTGCAAGCGTTCCTGCCGAGTGGTATCAGGAAAATGACATTGCACTGCATTTGGAAAGCCGCATTGTTCGCTTGGATGCGGAAAAGAAGGAGGTCGTTCTTGCGGACGGCACAGTGTATCCCTTCGAGAAGTGCATTTACGCATTGGGTGCAAGCAGCTTTATTCCCCCGATTCCCGGCAACACCTTGCCGCAGGTGACCGCTTTGCGCAGCATTGCGGATGTGGAGAAGGTCAATGCCTTGGTGCAGGGTGCGAAAAATGCCGTTGTGATTGGCGGCGGTGTGCTTGGCATGGAGGCGGCTTGGGAGCTGTCCCGCTATGGCTTGCAGGTTACTGTGCTGGAAAGTGCGCCGACACTGATGGCGGGCAAGCTGGATGCACCGAGCGCAGAGCTGTTTAGCCGCATTGCACAGCAGAAGGGGATTCGGATTCAGACAGGTGTGCAGATTGCGGAAATCAGCGGCACAGACCGTGTGACAGGCGTGAAGCTGCAAAACGGCGAAGCGGTGGCGGCAGATTTGGTTATCCTTTCCACCGGCGTGAGAGCCAATATCGCAGTGGCACAGGAGGCAGGCCTGGCAACCGAGCGGGCGGTTCTTGTGAATGAAAACATGGAAACCAACGTGGCAGGCATTTATGCCGCAGGGGATTGCGCACAATTTGCAGGCGCAAACATTACCCTTTGGCCTGTGGCGCAGGAAATGGGGCGTGTGGCAGGTGCAAATGCCGCAGGCGAAGCCCTTTCCTATGAGCCGGAGCAAAACGGCATGAGCTTCCATGGCATGGGGATGGAGCTGTACGCCATCGGAGATGTTGGCACAAGGGCGGAAATTCCTTATAAAACACTTGAGATTAAGGATGAAAAGAATCAGATTTTGAAAAGAGCCTATTTCCATCACGAAATTCTTTGCGGTGCAATCCTCTTGGGAGATACCTCCCGTATGGCAGAGGTAACCATTGCAATCAAGGAAAAGAAAACGCTGAAGGAAATGCTTGCAAAGGTATAAAAAAGAAAAGGGAGTTTGCAGAAAGGTGCGCCCGAATAAGAAACCATAAATTCTGAAATGCTGAAAGCTACGGCTACTGCGTCAGTTCCCCTTGACAGCCTAAGTCAAAGGATGCCTGCGGGAAACTTTCTTGTATCCGCAGTCTTTCAGCTATTTCATTTTCTTCATGTTTTCTTATTGGGACATACCTAAATTGCGAACTCCCTTTTGCTGTTATTCCATATCGTCTACATATTTTTTCAGGAATAAAAATTTTCCGTTTTGGATTTTTTTGAGATAAGCGGTATCACGAATGGCATTGCCGTTATCATCAAAGGCAATATCCCCGGTTACGCCCTCATATTCCACGTCATATAGTGCGTTGCGCAAATCCACACTGGTCAGCTCATCCTTTGTGCCATCCAGGCTTTCCAATGCCGCAATCATGGTCATATAGGCATCATAGCCCAAGGCGGATACAGCCGCAACGCTGTCTGTGCTGCCGTTGCTTGCAATTCTCTGTGCATCCTGCTTCAGATATGCTTGGAAGCTTCTGACAAAATTCTTCGCCTGCGGGGATGTGCTTTCCTCAAAGGCAGAGGAGAACACAACGCCCTCCGCCGCATTGCCGATTGCCTTCACCATGGAAAGATTTTCCCATGTATCCGCTGCAAGAACGGGGGCGGCAATGCCGCTTTCACGAAGGCGAGGGAGCAAAAGCTCTGCCGTTGCGGTGGAGCAGGGCAGGAAAATGCAATCGGGGTTTGCCTTTTTCACTGCATCCAAAATTTGATTGAAATCGGTTTTGCCTGTGCTGTAGGTTTCATCTGCAACCACAGTTCCTCCAAGCTTATCATTTGTGAAGGCTTGGCGGAAATAAGCGGCAATGCCCGTGGAATAATCATCTCTGTTTTGGCTGATTACAGCGGCTGTTTGATAGCCCTGCTCTGCGGCATAGGAGGCAATCGCTCTGCCCTGAAAGGGGTCCAAAAAGCAGGAGCAGAAGTAATATTTATTGCCTGCGGAAACCTGCGGATTTGTGCAGGAGGCACCGATGGCAGGCACGTTTGCATCTGCGAAGATTTGCCCTGCCGCAATGGAAACACCGGAGCCATAGGAGCCGATTACCCCAACAACGCCATCAGCAATCAGGCTTTCCGCAGCGGTTATTGCCGCCGCCTTATCGGATTGATTATCTGCCTCTACCAATTCAATGTGATAGACCGTTCCGTTCAGTTCTACCGTCGGCGCAATCGCATTTGCATAGCGGATGCCCAGGATTTCCTGCATACCGCCGTTGCTGTTTTCGCCTGTCGCAGGCTCAAAGACACCGATTTTGATGGTGTGCGTTGCTTCGCCCTCTTCATCCGCAAGGGAGGCAATCGGGGTGCCTGGGCCGGAGGAGCCGGATTTGTTTTTGCTGCCGCAGGCCGCCAGAGAGGCTGCCAGCAAAGCGGCAAGCGTCAGCGCAAGTAATTTTTTCATTCTTATAACCTCCTTGGATTCCGGGAAAATAGTAAGCCGGAATTGTCATTTTCGATTCCTTTTCAAAGGGGGATGGCGGCTTGACTGCCGAAGGCAGAAGGTGCATACCCCTCCAAAATATACCATAAGATGTCCTGTGGTGCAAGAAAGGAACGAAAAAAGCATTATACAGGCGAAAAAAGCATTGTGCGGGAAAAGATGGACTGGAAAAGCCGTTTTTTTTCCAGTATAATGAGAGATGGTTTTTTAGTCGAATTTTCAAAACGACAAAAAAGGAGGAATGGCTTTGAGCAGAGCAGATGAAATATTTAAGGCAAATTGCAGACAGATTTTGGAGCAGGGCTTTTCAACGGAAAACGAAAGGGTGCGTGCTGTTTGGGAGGATGGCACACCGGCCCACACGATTAAGACCTTTGGGGTGGTCAATCGCTATGATTTGCAGGAGGAATTTCCGTTGATGACACTGCGCTATACCAACTGGAAGGCTGCGATTGACGAGATTCTTTGGATTTGGCAGAAAAAATCCAATAACGTAAACGATTTGAACAGTCATATTTGGGATTCCTGGGCGGATGAAACGGGCTCCATCGGCAAGGCCTACGGCTATCAGCTTGGTGTGAAATATCAGTTCCCCCATGGCGAGATGGATCAGGTGGACAACGTGCTGTGGCAGCTCAAAAATACGCCTGCCTCCAGAAGAATTATGACGAATATTTATAACTTTGCAGACCTGACGGAGATGGGCTTGGAGCCTTGCGCATACAGCATGACCTTTAATGTGACAGGCAATCGGCTGAACGGGATTCTCAATCAGCGTTCTCAGGATACACTGACTGCAAACAACTGGAATGTGGTGCAATATTCCGCACTGCTGATGATGTTTGCACAGGTGAGCGGCTTAGAGCCGGGTGAGCTGGTTCATGTCATCAGTGATATGCACATTTATGACAGACATATTGATATGGTAAAGACCATGCTGGACCGTGAGCCTCTGCCTGCGCCGAGGGTGCGGCTGAATCCCGAGGTTAAGGATTTTTATGATTTTACCGTAGAGGATTTTATCGTAGAGGATTATGAATACGGCAAATCCATGGGGCGTGTGCCTGTTGCGATTTGATGGCCCGATAAAGAAGGAGGAAAAGGAATGGATATCATCGTTGCCGTGGATGCAAATTGGGGAATCGGAAAGGATGGCGATTTGCTGCAGCGCATTTCTGCGGATATGAAATATTTTCGTGAAAAAACAACAGGGAATGTGCTGGTCATGGGGAGAAAAACCTTGGAATCCTTCCCGAACAAAAAGCCCCTGCCCAATCGTGTGAATATCGTGCTGACAAAGAATCGGGAATATGCGGCTGAAGGGGTTGTGCTGTGCCATGGCATAGAGGAGCTGACTGCCGTTTTGCGGGAATATCCCGCACAGCAGATTTTTGTTGCGGGCGGCGGCACTGTTTATCAGCAGCTTTTGCCGCAGTGCGAGCGTGCGTATGTCACAAAAATTTATCATAGCTATCCTGCGGATACCGTCTTTCCCAATCTGGACGAAAATCCCGAATGGGAGCTGGAGAAAAAGGGCGAAATGCAGGAGGAAAAGGGCATTGCGTTTTCCTTTGATGTGTATAAAAGGAGATAAAGAAAAGGAGTCGAAAGACTCCTTTTTTGATGGGCAAAGCCGTGCCGGGTTTTTCTTGGACAACAGGAGTGTTGCGTCCGTTTGGAACTCTCGGCGAAACAGAGGATTCCTTCCTTACTTTTTATGCTAAAAAGTAACAAAAACTTGGAACCCGTTTAGGTGTGTCCCAATAAGAAAACGTGAAGAAAATGAAATAGCTGAAAGCCTGCGGATACAAGGAAGTTTCCCGCAGGCATCCTTTGACTTAGGCTGTCAAGGGGAACTGACGCAGTAGCCGTAGCTTTCAGCATTTCAGAATGCAAGGTTTCTTATTTGGGCGCACCTTTTGTAATGGGTTCCAAACCTCCGCAACCGAGGAAAGGGCAACAAGGTTTCCCTTTCCAAACCCTTCCCCACAGACCCGAAAGGATATCGAGAAAAGCGGCGCGGCGCACCTGCAGCCTTTCTTCTAAATTTCTTTTTCGGAATTGCTTCAAATTTGCCGCAAAATCGGACATATCATCACCTCTCCAAATCCTTTTTATCATATTTTAGAACAAATTGTTCAAAATATCAATAGAACAAATCGTTCAATTTATAGTAAAAACGGTGATGAAAATGATTTATAAAAGAATCCGTGATTTACGAGAAGATAACGATATGACACAGGCGCAGGTTGGCGAGAAAATCAATGTTCCACAGAGAACCTATGCCTATTATGAAACAGGCGAACGTATGATACCGCCCCATGTATTGTGGGCGTTGGCGGATTTATATGACGTTTCTATTGATTATCTGTTGGGACGAACAGACGATAAAAACCGGTAAGACCATGCCGGAAAGGCACTTTATACTGCCCGAAGGGGCTTGTGGGGAGGGGATATCCAAGGGGAACATTGTTCCTCTTGGACCTCCTGTGGGGGTCCGGGACCCATTGAGGAGGGGTCCCGGGTTTTTGTTACTTTTTAGCATAAAAAGTAAGGAAGGAATCCTCTGTTTCGCCCAGAGAGTTCCAAACGGGCGCAACATTCCTGTTGTCCAAGAAAAACTTGGTGCAACTGCGCCCAATCGGCGCTTGCGCCGTTAATCATGACGCAACTGCGCCCATCAAAAAAAGAGCTTTTCAGCTCCTTTTTATAAATTTAAAATAATTTTTCCACATCCTCTGTGGTTTTTGCGATATAATCCGCACCATAGGCTTCAAATTCCTCCCTATCTCCATAGCCGTATTCCACGGCAATGCAGGGAATCCCGATGGCGTGTGCGCCCTCGATATCGAATTTTCTGTCGCCAATCATAATGACATCCTCTTTTTTTGCCTGCATGGCCTCCAGCACATAATCAATGACCTTCGCCTTATTATCCCTGCCAAGCTCACGCCGATCGCCGCCGATGACCTCGAAATAGTCCGAAATTTGAAAATGCTCGAGAATCCGCACCGCAAGCTCCTCCTTTTTGGAGGTGGCAACGGCAAGGCGTTTTCCCTTTTGGCGCAAGGCCTGCAGCAGCTCCGCAACACCGGGGAACACGCGGTTTTCAAATAAGCCGATGGTGGCATAGCGTTCACGGAAAACGGCAACGGCTTTTTCCGCCAGTGCCGGCTCCATGCCAAATTCCTTTTGAAAGGATTGTATCAGCGGTGGGCCGACGATAAAATGCAGCTCCTCCGCAGACCAGATGCGCTGTCCCATTTTTTTCTGCATATATTGTGTAGAACGAATGATGCCTTCCTCGGAATCGGTCAATGTGCCATCCAAATCAAACAGGATGATGCTTTGCTTCAATGTATCCATATCAATTTCTCCTTGTTTTCGCAGTTTTGCCTGCCCTATTCTATCAGAAATCAATCGGAACTGCAATGCCCTACACCAATTCTCCCTTCCTTGCCAGAAGCAAGCTGACCTCCTCGAAGAAATATCCTAAGGCTGCCCAAAGGGGTGCATAATCCAAGCGAATCAGCCCAAAAACAGAAAGCGGATTGCTCCCGTAATCCCAAGGGCAAACGCCTGTGGCAAAGCGTAAAAATGCGCCTGCGGCAAATTCCACCACGAAAATGCAGCAGCTATACAGCCCAAGCCTTTGCCACAGCGGGCAGCTTTGCCGCACCGCAAGAAACAGGGGAGAGGCAAATGCCGCCATGCCATAAATGGGGAACATCCATAAATATGTTTTTGCTGTCAGGGCGCCGTCCCCAAGGAAAAGGGAATTTAGCCCTGTCCAGAGGATTTCGATGCACCAGCCCAAGCAGCCGAAGAACAAAAATCTTTTTTTCATACATTTAATATGGCAGAAACGGGGGGATTTATTTTAGAAAAAATTGTTTTTTTCAAGGGAGGGACTAAGACAGCACCTCTGCCAACACCCTTGCCAAAGGCTCCATGGCGTTCCAAGCCTCCTCCTTGGTATTCGTCTGTGCGCCCACCTCAATCAGCGTGGAGCGGGGCATGAAATGCAGGCTGAAGCGATACGCATTGAGATAAATCTTTCGGCTGAATTGGGGATACAGGCGGTCTGCGGCAGTTTTCATTTGCAGGCTGAAGGCGAGGTTTTCCTTGATATAGGGGTTTTCCAGACCGCTGATAGCCTGCGGGGTGCCGTTTTTGTTCAGGCGGCAAAGCCCATTGAAAAACATGACCTGCGCACAGGGCTTTCCGTTTATGCTTGTCACAAGATGCGTGTTATCGCCTACGCCGTCTCGGTGGAGGTCAATGCAGACCTCAATGGAGGGGTGTGCCGCAAGGATTTTCCGAATCTGCGGCTCCATCCGCTCATAAGCCCCTGTGATTTGCCCCTTGCCGTTGACCACATCTTATTGCCCGTCATCATGCAGCACACCAATGCCA
>NZ_CAKQVD010000065.1 GCF_934277605.1 uncultured Anaerotignum sp. | reverse complement strand
AGGATGTTTTTTGATTTTCGTAGGCTTGCGGAGCAAGCACATGAATCAGGCGAAGCCTGATGAATGATGGTTTTCAATATGGTGTTTTTGTTTTTCGTAGGCTTGCGGAGCAAGCACATGAATCAGGCAAAGCCTGATGAATGATGGTTTTCAACAGGGTGTTTTTTTGATTTTCGTAGGCTTGCGGAGCAAGCACATGAATCAGGCAAAGCCTGATGAATGATGGTTTTCGTTCGTTTTAATTTTCGGGATAAATCATTTGATTTACCTTGAAAATGAGCTGCAATGCCTTTCTCGAATTGTTCAGGTGTGCGGTAACGGCTGCCTTCAGTGCATCCAAATCGGATGCAAGTGCCGCATCCAGAATTGCCTGATGCTCCTCCACACATTCGCAGTCTCTATAATGCGGCTGGCTCACATAGGTGCCGGAGGCATAGGTAAAGGGCTGCATATCCCGAAAAACATTGACTGCCTTCTGGTTGCCGGAGGCTGCCAAATAAAGTGTGTGAAATTCCAAATCCAGTTCAAAAAATTCATCCGGCTTATGATTGGAATCATTGCTTTGGATAAAGCGTTTTTGTGCCTCCAGGCAATCAATCAGCTGTTGGCGCAGAGCGTGGTTATAATTCAGCGTGGTAACGATATCCTTCACGAAGAAGGTATCCATCATCAAGCGCATATCGAAGATATCCTGCAGCTCATGGGGTGTCAGCGCTCTGACGCTCATGCCCTTATTGGGGGTGTTGACAACCAGCTTTTCCTCCGCCAATCTCTGCAATGCCTGCTTTACGGGGGTATCGCTGACCTGATATTCACGAGCAAGCTCTTTGATATTCAGCTTTTCTCCGGGCTGGAACACCTTTGTAAGAATATCATCTTTAATATCCTGATAAATCTTATCAGTCAGGGTAGTCTTTTTACCCGTTGCTTCATAGTTCTTTTCTTCTTCTTTCAAAGATTTCACATTCTTTTCTATTATAAAAATAGCTTTTCATATTTGCTATTATACACGAGGCAACATAAAAAGTCTATCAATTTTTTAAAAACAACATTCTTTTTAATCATATCAGATATAAAAAATGTTTAAAAGATAATTTTAAAACAATGTTTCAGACTGTTGAAAGCTAAAAAGCAACTTTAAAAATGATTTATGTGGGACAAAAACAGTCTCATAAAAGTCTTAAAAAGACCGAAAACGAGCATAAATTGGATATTTTACACAAAAAAGAGGTTTTTTTCATACAAAAAGACAATTGTTTTTCGTCTTTATTATCTATTGACGTATCTAAAAAACACGTATTATAATCAAGAAAAGATGTTTTTTATCTTAAAAAATCTTTTTTCATGGAAAAAGAATCTTTTTCTTAGTTTTTTGTACTACAAAAGAAAAAGGGAAAAAAGAAAAATACAAAAGAAATCTTCTCTTTCTATACATAGGGAGGAGAGAGAAAGCAAGAGAGCAACACACCGGACTTTAGAGTTCAATATGAGGAGGGAATATTATGTTCTTAAAGAGAGGCCTTGCTGCTGCTCTGGCAGCGGTCACAGTGATTGGTCTGGCGGGCTGCGGTGGTTCTGATGATGCAGCAGAGGCAGACAAAGCAACAGTTAAAAAGGGTTTCGTAGAAAAGAAGGTCGAACCCGTAAATTTTGATTCCGGCGTAAAACTGAAGGATGACTGCTATCACTTCATTTATGCACTGGGGAATGCGCCTGCGACAATTGACGCTGCAAAGTTTTTCAAAATGCGTCTGGAGCAGGAATCCGACGGCGCATTGAGCTGTGATATTTACACCGACAACGTACTTGGTTCTGAGCGTGAGCTGCTGGAGGGCTGTCAGTTTGGTAACTATGATATCGTGCTGGCAACCAATGCAACGGTAGCATCCTTTGAAAACGACATTTTCTGCTTGGATATTCCTTGGCTGTTTGATAACAAGCAGCAGGTTTATGAGGTTTTGGACGGCCCCCTGGGCAACCGTTTGGCAGAAGGCCTGGAGGAATCCGGCTTTAAGCTTTTGCAGTGGCAGGAAAATTCGTTCCGTACACTGTCTACCAACAAGCCCATCAAGGATATGTCCGATTTGAAGGGCGTGAAGATTCGTATTATGGAAAATGAGCTGCAGCTGCAGCAGTGGAAAAACTACGGTGCGAACCCGACACCCATGGCGTTCACAGAGCTGTTTACCGCATTGCAGCAGAAAACAGTTGACGCACAGGACAACGGTGCCGAGCTGACATGGCAGACAAAATTCTATGAGGTTCAGAGCCACTATACATATACAAAGCACATTTACTCTCCTTACCTGATTTTGATGAGTAAAGATAAATTTGATGGGCTGACTCCCGAACAGCAGGAAATCGTGCTGAAGGTTTCTGATGAAGCAGTTGCTTATGAACGTCAGAGATGTGACGAATATGAAAAGGTTGCACTGGAAAACATCAAAAACTGCGGCACCATGCAGTACAGTGATTTGGACCCTGCGGTTAAGGCCGAAATGGTGAAGGCCTGCGAGGGACTGAAGGAAATGGCTTATGATAAGGTAACCAATCCCGATGTGGTAGACCTGCTGTATCAGGAGGTTGCAAAGGCAAAAGAGAAATTCCCTGAGGAAGGCTAAAAAGGAAAGGGGCGTAATATACTATGAAATGGTTTTTAGACCATGTGGAAGAATTTTTTATGATTCCACTGATTTTCGCAATGAGTATTATCATTTTCATTCAGGTTGTATGTCGTTATGTGTTCCAGAACTCTCTGACATGGTCTGAAGAAATGGCAAGATATATGTTCGTTTGGCTGGTATACTTCTCTGTAAGCTATACCGCAAGAAGAGAAAAGCACATCCGTATTGATGCTGCAATCAATTTGTATCCCAAAAAGGCACGTCCTTACATTGAAATTATCAGTGAATTGATTGTTCTGGGCTTTGCTATCTTTATTGCCGTAACAGGCTACACCGTATTCGGCAAGATTGCATGGTCCGGTCAGATGTCCCCCGCAATGCGTATTCCTATGCAGTTCGTATATGCGGCACCTATGATCGGCATGGGTCTGACAGCGATTCGTCAGATTCAGTGTATTTACAGAAGAATCAAGGCATTGAAAAATCACGAGGAGGTGGCTGAGGCATGACAGGTTCTATTGCTGCAGTAGTATTTCTTACATTGATTGCTTGTCTGGTGCTGACAGTTCCCATTGGTTTCTCTCTGGGTATTGCATCTCTGGGCTATATTCTTTATACAAAACAGTTGACATTCGGCTTTATCGCACAGAACATGGTAACAGGCTGTGACTCCTTCCCTACCATGGCGATTCCCTTCTTCATCTTTGCAGGTGAGCTGATGGGCGGCGGCGGTATCTCCAAGAGACTGCTGAACTTGGCAAACGTATTCTTCGGCAGAATCCAAGGTGGTCTGGCGATTGTAACCGTTGTTGTATGTATGTTCTTTGCGGCAATTTCCGGCTCCGGCCCGGCAACTGTTGCGGCGGTAGGCGGTATGGTTATCCCTACCATGCTGGAAAAGGGCTATGATAAAAAATTCGTGCTGGCACTGATTGCGGCAGCCGGCTCCATCGGCGTTATCATCCCTCCCAGTATCCCCATGGTTATCTATGCGGTAACAACAAACAGCTCTGTTTCTACGCTGTTCCTGGCAGGCTTCGTACCCGGTATCCTGATTGGTGTGGTACTGATTGCGTATTCCTACTTCTATGCAAAGAAGATGGGCTACAAGGGTGACGATGAGCCCTTCTCCGTAAAAAGAGCATTGCACGAAACAAAGGAAGGCTTCTGGGCAATCCTTTCCCCCGTTATCATTCTGGGCGGTATTTACGGCGGTATCTTCACACCGACAGAGGCAGCGGCAGTTTCTGTAATTTACAGTATCATTGTTGGCTGTGTGATTTATAGAGAGCTGGATTTGAAAAAACTGATTGAATGTACCAAGAATGCGTGCGAAACAACAGCATCCATTCTGATTGTTATCGGCTGTGCGGCAGGCTTCTCCAAGGTTCTGACCTTGGGACGTATCCCTACCACAGTTGCATCCGCAATGCTGGCACTGACAGACAGCAAGATTGTAATTCTGCTGCTCATCAACGTGCTGCTGCTGATTGTTGGCTGCTTTATGGAAACATTGTGTGCCATCATGATTTTGGCACCCATCCTGTACCCCGTTGTAACTGCAATGGGTGTAGACGTAACACACTTCGGTATCATCATGGTAGTAAACCTTGCAATCGGCTTCATCACTCCTCCGCTGGGCGTAAACCTCTTTGTTGCATCCCGTGTAGGCGAAACCACATTGGATACGGTTATCAAGGGTATCATTCCCTTCTTGGCACTGATGATTATTACATTGCTGGCAATTACCTATATTCCCGCAATTTCCATGTTCTTGCCTAACCTGTTGGGCTAAGACGGTTTTGTTAAAAGCTTCTCAAGGAGTTGGTAAATATGAGTATTTCAAAAAAAATAGCACAAAGACTGCTGGACTGCGGCATCATTTTGATGACAGCACTTTGTATGTTTTACTACTACGGTTAAAACTCGTTGACCTTCATCTACCCTATAGATGTGGCTCATATTGAACTCCGGAAAGCCTCTCTCCCGAATGGGAGAGGGGCTTTCTCTATACTGCGGAAAATTTTGTTCACGGAGGCTTTGAAAAAGGGTATTTTACAAAACAGAAAAGAATGATATAATAGATAAAATAGCCTCATTGCGAGGCTTACGCCAATCAAGCGGCGTATAAAGGGCAAACAGAAATGCGGCAGGTGATACTGCCGTTTTTTTGCTGAATAAAGAACGAAACGGAAGGAATGAAGCAGGATGACATTTTATCAGGAGTTACAGTTGAATCAGGCGGGCTCTAAGGAGCTGCTGAGAAAGAGTGAAACGGCGAAGGAAAAACGATATCATGCGCTGGTGTATCTGGCAAAGGTTGCGATTACAATGGTGTTTTGCTTTGCATTTGTCAGCATTTTCAGCATTTTATTCGGGAATGAAAACAGCGTTGTGGGTGTGGTTGTTTTATTATGCCTGATGGTATTCAGAAATGCAGACTTTGGGATACACACCGGACAATCCACAGCACTGTTGGGATTGTTTTTTGTGATTATGGCGGTTTTTCCGCATTTGGCACAGCAGGCGGCACCACTGCCGGCGTTGCTTTTGAACATGGCGGCACTTGCGTTTATCGTGATTTTCGGGTGCCATAATCCGTTTATGTTTAATCAATCCACATTGGTTTTGGGATATTTGCTTTTATATGGCTATGATGTTTCGGGAGAGAGCTATCGGATGCGTTTGATTGCCATGGCTGTCGGCGCACTGCTTTCCTGCCTGGTGTTTTACAGAAACCATAAAAGCAGAGTGTATCAAACGGGAATCAAGGGCGTTTTGCGTGCCTTTGATTTGACCTCCGCCCGCACAAATTGGCAGCTTTGCCAGATTATTTGCGTGCCGATGGTGCTGTTTCTTGCGGAGCTGTGCAAAATGCCCCGTGCCATGTGGGCAGGCATTGCGGCGATGTCCGCCATTTTGCCGCTGATGGAGGATATGCAGGAGAGAGTGAAAAAAAGAATTATCGGCAATGTGGCAGGGGTGCTTTGCTTTCTGGTGCTGTATACCCTTTTGCCTGCTCCGATTTATGCGTATATCGGGATAATCGGCGGCATTGGTGTCGGGTTTTCTGCGAAATATGGCTGGCAGGCGGTGTTTAATACCTTTGGTGCGCTTGCGATTGCAGAGAAGCTTTATGGCCTGAAGGGCGCAATGGGGCTTCGTGTGGCACAAAATGTGTTTGGGGTTGTGTTTGCCCTGCTGTTTTGCATTGCGTTTTATTGGGCGATGGAACGGGTGACAGGGAGAAAGATGGCAGCTCGTGCGGAATGGAACCGGTGAGGAATCGGCGAAAAGTATTCTGGAAATGAATAAAAATATATGCTAAAATAAATCATTAGATTTGTTATTGATGTGATATCAATGGATATGCAATATTTTATTAAGGATGCAAAAAAGCTATTTGTGAAAAAAACGTAAATGATGCGCTTGCGCTTTCGATTTTAGGGAGTGTCAACCCGCTGCACTTGAAGCATCTGCAAAAAGGAAGTGAACGCAATGGTCGGCGACGAGGCTTTTTACCGCCAATATCTCAGCGGTGACGATGTGGGGCTGGAGGTCCTGATGAAGAAATACGGTAACCACCTAATCATGTATATCAACGGCTATCTGCACGATGTTCACGAGGCGGAGGAGCTGATGATGGACGTTTTTGCATATTTGTTCACGAAAAAGCCCCGTATCCGAGAGGGCGGCTTCAAGGCGTATCTGTATAAGGCGGCACGAAACATGGCACTGCGCCATAAAAGCAAACGAAGGGCCTTGTTCAGCCTCGATGTGCTGACCGACGAGCCGGATGGGCAGCTGTTGGTGGAGGAGGTCATACGGACGGAGGAGCGAAACCGTATCCTGCATTTCTGCATGGATGAAATGAACCCGGACTATCGGGAGGTGCTATATCTTACCTATTTTGAGGACATGAGCTATGCACAGGTGGCAGAGGTTACCGGAAAAACGGTGAAGCAGATTACCAACATGGTGTATCGTGGGAAGGAAAGCCTGCGAAGGCTGTTGGAACGGGAGGGGATTACAAATGCGGAGTTATGAGGAGCGTGTTGCGGAGACGAAGCGGCGCATTGCCGCAAGACAGCGAGAGAAACGGCTGCGGCGCAATACAATTACCATGGTTTCCGCTGTGGCGGCTTGTTTTGCGTTGCTTGCAGGTGTGTCCTTCGCCATGCCCGGCATTACTGTGCGGATGCAGAGCGGCAGCGATGCGGGCTTTGATATGGCGGCCAGAATGTACGGCGGCAGTGCGGCCTTGGGATACATCGTCATTGGACTTCTGGCGTTTTTGTTGGGGGTGTGCGTAACCGTTTTGTGCTTCCGCTTGCAGCAGATGAACCGTGAGGATACAAAGGATAAGGAAAGCGAGGAACAGCATGGAGCTGATTGAGAACCTGCTACAACTGTCGGTCACATTTTTTGGTGCGCTGCTTTCGGGCATATTTTGCAGAAAAAGCCACTGGCAGACATATTTTCTGCTGCTGTGCTTTTACGGCTGCTTTGCCCTCGGCTCGCTTTACTGGACGCTGTATTTGCTGCTGTTTGGAGCAACGCCTCGTGTCTTTTATGTGTCGGAATTCGGCTGGGTGGCCAGCCTGATTTTCCTGCGGATTTTGCAGGCGACGCTGTCCGGAAAAGATGAGAGCGGCTTCCGCTGCCGAGGGGCGTGGCTTGCCCTATTGGTTGGCTTGCCGCTGCTGGTGTTCTACTGTACCTTCGGGGATATCCTTTCCAACCTGATTTGGTGCGGCATGATGATTTGCCTCTCCTTTTACGCCATTCGTGGACTTGCCTATACGAAAACCCGAACGGACACGGCAGAGAATATGCGGTATTTCCACATCGGAGTGCTGTGCTTTGTTGCCTCGGAGTACCTGCTTTGGACGGTGGGCTGCTTTTGGCCGAACACACCTCTGCTGAGCCCGACATTCTGGTGTGATATGCTGCTGACGCTTACCATTTTGGGACTGCTGCCTGCCACGAGAAAGGCGGTGGAAGCGTGACCTATATTGAAAACATTTTCATCTGCATGGCCTCGCCGTTGCTGGTAGCCGCTCTGTGCATGGGCAGACGGCAGATCGGCTTTTTCCTGTTCTGCGTTGCCGGGATGGGGGTGTGCCTGCTTTCAGCCTATATCAACACGTTCCTTGCGGCAGTGTGTCAAGCGGATGCGCTTGCCGCTACGGTGGAGATTGCGCCGGTGGTGGAGGAAATCCTGAAGCTGCTGCCGTTGGCGTTTTATCTTCTGGTGTTCGAGCCGGAGAAGGATAAAATCAAGGCTGCCGCCATCACGATTGCCCTCGCCTTTGCCACCTTTGAGAATGTGTGCTATCTTATTCAGAACGGAGCTGACCGCTTCTCATTCATCTTTTTTCGGGGCTTTGGCACGGGAGCCATGCACGTTCTCTGCGGTCTGATTGTTGGCGGCGGGCTTGCATTCACATGGCAGCGGACGTGGCTGAAGATTGCAGGCACCTGCGGATTGCTGGGTGCGGCCATTACCCTTCATGCGATCTATAACTTGCTGATCGCCTACGGTGGTGCAGTGCAGTATATCGCCTACGCACTGCCGACACTGCTGGTGGCAGCAGAAAAAATTTCCATTTTCCGATTATTGCGGAGAAAATAACCGAATCATGCAATTCTTGAGAGCTACTTTTTGGTGGCTCTCATTTTTTTTGGAAAATTTTGTGTTTGGAGTGAGAGTTTTTTCGTTTTTTTGTACCTATATAAGTAGAAGGGGTTTTTCAAGCATAGCTTTAGATCAATGAGAGAGGAGGCTTCCGATGATATGAACGATACCGCAAGACGAGTTGCACTCGTCAAGCAGCGTGTGCAGGAAATGGGCCGCCAAAGACAGCGACGAGAGGTCGGAGGCCTATCCGCTGTGTGTCTGCTGTTGTTTACAGCACTGATGCAGGCGGCGGGAACGCTCATCGGGCAGGGGCAGACCGTCGCACAGGGCGTGTTTGGTGCGATGCTGCTTCGGGAGGATGCAGGCGGCTATGTGCTGGTGGATGTCGTCTCCTTTGCCGCGGCGGCGGCGATCACCGCACTGTGCTTCCGGCTCAAAATCAGAGAAAACCAGAAAAAAAGCGGGACAGGTAAGCCAGACCCGCAGAAACAGGAGGGAAAAATCACATGAAGAAACGAATACTCAGTATCCTGCTCTGCCTTTGCATGGTGCTATGCCTTGTGCCAACAAGTGTGTTTGCCGAGGGCGAGGCAGCAACGGGCTCTGCTGCGATACAGCTTGGCACAGACGCACTGAATAAAACTGTAAACACAGAGATCGCACCGACTGTGTATTTCGGGCAAAACCATGAAAATAATCCCGGTGCATGGCGTGTGATCGGCTATGACGGAAGCGGCGTTGCCGGTGCACAGGGGGATATGACCCTGCTTGCGGCAGGCACTATGGGAGTTGTGCAATTTACCGATGGCAGAGCAAACACCGAATACGCACCGAGTAATTTGAAAGCCGCAATAGATGCGCTTGCAGCAAAGCTGACGACAGAAGAAAATGCTGCCGTAAAGAAACGGACGCTTGCAAGCGGAAGTTACAGCGGAGAGAAAACCGACTGTGTAGCAGGAGCGCAGGTGGATAACGCTGTATTCTGGCCACTTTCCATGGCGGAAGCGTTTGCGGTAAATCAGGATCTGCGAATTGTGGATAAAGAACATACAAATTGGGAGATGTACTATTGGTGGCTGCGCTCCCCCAGCCCCAATAATATAGATGCCGCCTTCGTGAAAGCTGATGGTGAACCCTCCACCTTTGTGGAGGCTTCCGACCCGTCGTATGGTGTGCGCCCCGCTTTTAACTTGAATTTGGGCTCTGTCCTCTTTACATCCGCTGCTGTGGGCGGAAAGCCCGACGGGGAATTGACCCCGATTTCCGAATACACCGGAAACGAGTGGAAATTGACGCTTTTAGATAGTAGCCGCAATTTTGCCGTAACGGAAAAAGCTGTCAGCGCCGCCCCCGACGATACCGTTACGCTGCATTACATCGGGGCGACCACAGGGACAAATGAATATATCTCCGTCATCCTTGCGGATAACAGCGGCGCAAAGTATTATGGCAGAGTAGCACAGCCTACTGTTGAAAGCGGAACGGTTGCAATCAAAATCCCGTCTGACCTTGCACCGGGCAGCTATACCCTGAAGGTCTTCAGCGAACAGTATAACGGCGATTATAATACCGATTACGCAAGTAATTTCACAAACATTGCGCTGACGGTGGGAAAGCAGATGGATGAGCAGTTCTCCCTTGCTCCCGGCGGCACCTATTACTTTGACCTCGCCGGCGAGAACATACCCGGAACGGCAAACAGCAATCTGCCGGACAGCACCCTGCACTATGTGCCCTTTACCTACGCAGGGACGGTGGACGCCTACAAGCTCAAATCGGCGATGGCAACCACCGATGGGTATGCAGAGCAGAACAAATATCACCACAGCCTGTTTATAGCGGACCATGCCGTAACGCATGCGGTAAGCTGGGATGACCTAAATGCCGCAGGGTTGATTTTCGGCAAGGACTATGCCGCCGGCGGCGTGGGCTATACGCTGCGTGCGCCGTCCGTGGGAAGTGATGCTCAAGGCTCGGGTGAGTCCCAACACGGCACGCCACAAAGCAACGAATGGGACAGTGTACTGGACAAGAACAACGGATATATCAAAAACTGTGAGAACTGTAAGATAAATTCGTGGGGACAGGATACTTATAGCAATAACGACGATTGGCGTGTGGGCCGTGGGCGCCCTTTGATCCGCAATTTGATCCCGACTCTCTTGCGGGATCGGCACGTCTCCCTCGGTTTCCGCCCCGTGCTTGAAGTCCTGAACCCTGACACACTGGGCTCTGACGGACTGAAGGTCGTTACCCTTGACCTTGG
>NZ_CAKQVD010000064.1 GCF_934277605.1 uncultured Anaerotignum sp. | reverse complement strand
GCAATCAACTGCATCCATCAGGGCGTTTCCATTTCTCAGTTGTTCGACTAAGAAAACGCCGAAAAATTCACAAAATTCCGACAGAAAAAACTCCCAAATGAAAAAATGGGAGTTTTTCTTTTTATTTACTGAAAAATAGTGCAGCTTGAGGCTTGTTTTTTGGCAGGAATGAGCAAAAAAAATAATATCCAAAAAGAGACAGGGAAACACAGATGGAAACTGGTGTATTTTTAGAGATTCAAGAAAAAAGGGTTCGGCAAAACTGCCAATTTTACAGAAACTCGGTTGACAAAAAAGGTAAAATGAATTATATTGTTAAAAGTAAAACAAACAGAGTAAGGCAAATTTCCTATTCGCAGTGTAGGATTCCCTCTGTTTGCTATAAAATTTTACTATCCACTTATCAAATTTTTTAATTTTTAGGAGGAAGATACCGATGAAAATTGCATTCTTTGACACAAAGTCTTATTGGGTAGACGCATTCAAACCCGTAGCAGCAAAATATGGTTATGAAATCACATTCTTCAACGAAAGACTGACACCCGCAACTGCTCACTTGGCAGCAGGCCATGACGCAACTTGCTCTTTCGTTAACGATGAGCTTCCTGCAGAAGTTGTTCGTGAACTGAAGAATCTGGGTATTAAAGTTCTTCTGCTGCGTTGCGCAGGTTTCGACAGCGTTGATCTGGATGTTGCAAAAGAATGTGGTCTGCCCGTTCTGAGAGTTCCCGCTTACTCTCCTCAGTCCGTTGCAGAACAGGGCGCAGCTCTGCTGATGGCTGTAAACAGAAAGCCTCACCTGTCCTATGCAAGAACAACAAAATTCAACTTCGATATCGCTGGTCTGACAGGTATTGCTCTGTACGGCAAAACAGCAGGTGTTATCGGTACAGGTAAAATCGGTCAGTGCATGATCAACATCCTGAAGGGCTACGGCATGGACATCATCGCTTATGATGCATTCCCCAACCCCAACCTGGGTCTGGAATATGTAACTCTGGATGAACTGTATGCTCGTTCTGATGTTATCTCCATCCACTGCCCTCTGATGCCCGCAACAAGACACATGATTGATAAGGACGCTATCGCTAAGATGAAAGACGGCGTTATCTTCATCAACGTTGCTCGTGGTGGTCTGGTTGACTCCGAAGCTCTGGCTGACGCAGTTGAAGCAGGCAAATTCCGTGGCGTAGGTATGGACGTTTGCGAAAAAGAACATGAATACTTCTTTGAAGACAGAAGCAACCTGAAGGAACATGACAAGACTCTGTCCAGACTGCTGGCAAGCGACAAGGTTGTTATCTCCGGTCACCAGGCATTCTTGACAGAAGAAGCTCTGGAACAGATGGCTTTGATTACAATGGATAACACAAAGGCATTCTTGGAAGGCGCTGAACTGGTTAACGAAGTAAAATAATTTCATCTGATACATAGATAGAAATTCCGGGGTGGATGCGAAAGCATCCACCTTTTTTTATTGTTTTTCGCCGTATTTTTGTGCTATAATGACTCTGAAAAATGAACAGAATAAAGGTGCGCCCGGATAAGAAGCCTTGCATCCTGAAATGCCGAAAGCTTTCTTATTGGGACCCACCTTAGAACAGCAGCTCTAATTTTTTAATTAGGGCATTTCGTTGTGTTTACGGATAGGAGGAAAGGCAGATGGGTCTTTTTGACAGATTTAAAAATCAGGAATCGAGGGGGCAGGAGTTTTACTGCATTGTGGGGCTTGGCAACCCCGGCAGAGAATATGCCGAAACAAAGCACAATGTCGGCTTTTGTGTGATTGACAGGCTTGCGGAGAAATACGATATTCCTGTGGAAAAATTGAAAAACAAGGCTTTGGTGGGGGATGGCGTGATTCGTGGAAAGCGTGTGCTTTTGGTAAAGCCGCAGACCTTTATGAACCTGAGCGGCGAAAGTGTGCGTGAAATTGTGAATTTTTATAAAATTCCGCAGGAGCGTTTTGTTGTGATTTTTGATGACACAAGCCTGCCCTGCGGCAGTGTGCGGATTCGGGAGAAGGGCAGCCACGGCGGGCATAACGGTATCCGCAACATCATAGAACAGATGGGGACGGATGTTTTCAACCGCATTAAGGTCGGCATTGGCGAAAAGCCGAAGGGCTGGGACTTGGCGGATTATGTGCTTGCGAAATTCAGCCCCGATGATTTGCCTGCCATGGCAGAGGGCATGGATAAGGCGGTGCAGGGCGTGGAGCTGATGCTTTCCCGTGGGGTTGCGGAGGCGGCGAACCGTGTGAACCAAAAGCCCAAGACCATGAAGAAGCAGAAGGCAGAAAAGGAGCAGGCAGAAAAGGATCAGGCAGAAAAAAAGACCACTGATGAGGTGAATACAGAATGAAGGCCTTAACGGCACCGCTGACCGAACTGGGCAGCTTTCAACAGCTTTTGAAGGGAATTGAAACGGGAGATACGCCTGTGTTTGCAACGGGTGTGATTGATGCCGCAAAAAATCACTTGGCGTTTAGCTTGCAGGAGGAAACAAAGCGTCCGCTCTTGTTTTTGACTTACAGTGAGCTGCGAGCAAAGGAGATTTTGGAGGACTTGACCTTTTTCACAAAGGATTGTGTCTATTATCCTGCGAAGGATATTTTGTTTTACAGCGCAGATGTGCATAGCATGGAAATGAACCGGCAGCGGTTTTTGGTTTTGGAGCGATTGCTGCGGGGGGAGCATCCTGTCATGGTTGCCTCGGTGGAGGCATTATTGGACAAATATCCGCCGAAGCAGGTGTTTGCGGATTTTCGGCTGACCCTGCACAGCGGAGAGGTGTTTGAGATTGCGGATTTGACAAGAAAGCTGATTCGCATGGGCTATGAGCGGACGGAGCTGGTGGAAAGTCCCGGACAATTTTGCCTGCGGGGCGGCATTTTGGATATTTGGTCGCTGACGGCAGAGGATGCGGTGCGTATCGAATTTTGGGATGACGAGATTGATTCCATTCGCAGCATGGATGCACAAAGCCAACGGTCTGTGGAAAAGCTGGAGGAGACGAGCATTTTTCCTCTGCGGGAGATGGTCTATACCGAGGCGCAGGCGGTTTTGGCGGCAGAAAAAATCGAGAAGGAATATCAGCGGGTGCTGAAGCGTTTGGAAGAAAAGGGAGAAACGGAAAACGCAGAGCGTCTGCGGGAGCATATCGGCGAGGATGCGGCACGCTTGCGTGAGGAAAAAACATTGTCTGCCTTGGGGGCATACGCAGATTATTTTTATGAGGAAACCGTCAGCCTGCTTTCCTATTTGCAGGAGGACACGCTGATTTTGTTTGATGAGCCGGAGAGAATCCGTGAGCACATGGATATTTTGATGGCAGAATATCGGGAGAGCGTGAAGGGGCGGATTGCGCAGGGCTATTTATTGCCGGGGCAGAGCAATATGCTTTATGACTATACGGAAATTTTGCGGCAGGCGGAGGGCTTTGCAACGGTGCTGCTTGCGGGGCTGAACCAAAAGACAGCGGATTTTCGCCCGAAGGCCATGGTGAATTTTTCTGTGCGTTCCACGCCCTCCTTCCGACAGAGAGCGGATTTGTTCTGCGAGGAATTGGAATATTTGAAAAAGAACCGCTTCCGCACACTGATTCTTGCGGGCAGCGGCACCAGAGCGCAGCGCATGGCAAAGGAGCTGCAGGAGATGGGCTTGGAGGCGGTTTATATCGACAGCTTGGAGAAGGAGGTGCCGAAGGGTGCTGTTTGGGTGGCCAGAGGGACGCTTTCCAAGGGCTTTCGATATGATTATATTGATTTTGCCGTGTTCTGCGACAGTGAGCTGTTTGGCGGCAAGGAGAAGAAAAAGAGGAAGAAACGCAGGAAAAACGGTGCGGCAATCGAAAGCTTTACCGATTTGCATATCGGGGACTATGTGGTGCATGATAATCATGGGATTGGCGTTTTTCGGGGGTTGGAAAAAATCTCTGTGGATGGCGTGCAGAAGGACTACATGAAGATTTCCTATCGGGACGGCGGCAATCTTTTTGTGCCTGTCAACCAGATGGACTTGGTGCAGAAATATATCGGCACAGGTGCGGCTGCCCCGAAGCTGAACAAGCTGGGCGGACAGGATTGGGCGAAGGCAAAGGCAAAGGCCAGAAGGGCTGTGCAAATCATGGCGGAGGACTTGGTGGCGCTTTATGCAAAACGGGCGGCGGCACAGGGCTTTGTCTATGGTGCGGATACCGTTTGGCAGCAGGAGTTTGAGGAAAGCTTTCCTTATGAGGAAACGGATGATCAGCTCAATGCCATTGAGGATGTCAAAAAGGACATGGAAAGCAGTAAGGTGATGGATCGATTGATTTGCGGCGACGTCGGCTATGGCAAGACGGAGGTTGCCATTCGTGCGGCGTTTAAGGCAGTGCAGGATGATAAGCAGGTGGCTTTTTTGGTGCCGACAACCATTTTGGCACAGCAGCACTATAACACCTTTACCCAAAGAATGACGGGCTACCCGATTCATGTGGAGCTGCTTTCCCGTTTCCGCACACCGAAGCAGCAGAAGGAGAGCCTGAAGAATATTGCGGCGGGCAGCTCGGATATTTTGATTGGGACACACCGCATTTTATCCAAGGATGTCAAATTCAAAAACCTTGGCTTGATTATTGTGGATGAGGAGCAGCGCTTCGGCGTGGCACACAAGGAAAAGCTGAAGGCACTCAAGGAAAACGTGGATGTGCTGACGCTTTCGGCAACGCCCATCCCCCGAACCCTGCACATGAGCCTTGCGGGGATTCGTGACATGAGCCTTTTGGAGGAGCCGCCGCAGGAAAGACACCCCGTCCAGACCTATGTGATG
Source organism: uncultured Anaerotignum sp. (assembly GCF_934277605.1). Lineage (GTDB taxonomy): Bacteria > Bacillota > Clostridia > Lachnospirales > Anaerotignaceae > Anaerotignum_A. The sequence goes on along the minus strand of NZ_CAKQVD010000064.1, from coordinate 5,898 downwards.
GAGAATAACCCTGAGTTTATCCGAGAGGCAATTCACAGGGAAATCAGCCGTGGCGGACAGGTGTTTTATCTTTATAACCGTGTGGAATCCATCAGCGAGGAGGCGTTTCGGGTGCAAAAGCTTGTGCCGGAGGCCACTGTGACATACGCACACGGGCAAATGTCGGAAAGAGAGCTGGAACGCATTATGGGCGATTTCATCAGCGGCGAAATTGATGTTTTGGTCTGCACAACGATTATTGAAACGGGGATGGATATTGCAAATGCAAACACCATCATCATTCAGGATGCAGACCGCATGGGGCTTTCACAGCTTTATCAGCTGCGTGGGCGTGTGGGCAGAAGCAACCGCATTGCGTATGCCTATTTGATGTATCGGCGGGACAAAATGCTGCGGGAGGCGGCGGAAAAGCGCTTGCAGACCATTCGGGAATTTACCGAATTCGGCTCCGGCTTTAAGATTGCCATGCGGGATTTGGAAATCCGTGGGGCAGGCAATTTGCTTGGCGCAGAGCAGCATGGACACATGGAGGCGGTTGGCTACGATATGTATTGCCGTCTGCTCGAGGAGGAGGTGCAGAACCTGAAGGGAGAGGCACCGAAGGAGGAAGCCTTTGAAACGTCGATTGATTTGAATATCAGCGCCTATATTCCGGATTTTTATATCAAAAACCAAGAGCAGCGGATGGAGCTGTATAAGAAAATTGCGGGGATTCGCACCATGGAGGAATATTACGATATGCAGGAGGAGCTGGAGGACCGTTACGGCGATTTGCCAAGGAGCGTACAGCTTTTGCTGGAGGTGGTTCTGATAAAGGCGGAGGCGCATGAAATGGGGATTCGCTCCATCAGCCAGAAGCATGGGAACATTCTGCTGGAATTTCAGCCGCAGGCAAAGCTGGAGCCGCAAAGGCTGATGCAGATGATTGCGAAGGAAAGCGGAAAATATCTCTTTACGGCAGGGGCAAACCCGTATTTGACCATCAAGCCCGGCAGAAATGAGGCGGAAAAGCCACTGCTGCTGATTAAAAAATGCTTTGAGGCATTGAAAGACTGACAGAATATCTGTATAATAAGAAAACAAAATGAAATGGGAGAGAGGGAGCGAAATGAAAAAGAAAGGAAAAGGTCTGCTGGGGCTTTTGCTTGCAGGGATGCTTGCGCTGACAGCCTGCGGCAGCGGCACTGCGGCAAATACGGTTGTGCTGAAAATTGACAATCACGAAATTCCGAAATATGAATATATGGTTTATCTTTACACCACCACGCAAAGCTTTGTTTCTGCGGCGGGGGAGGATGTTTGGAATATGGACTTTGACGGGCAGACGGCGGATGAGCTGGTGGAGGAGCGTACCATCAGCACATTGCAGAGCGTTTTGGCGGCAGAGGAATATGCGGCGGCACATGAGATTGCCTTGACAAATGAGCAAAAGCAGGAGGCAAAGGCGGCGGCAGACCAATTCATTTCCTCGGTGGATGCGGATTCGCTGAAGAAAATGGAGGTTACTGCGGAGCAGCTGATTCCCTTGATGGAGGCCTCTTATCTGTATTCCTTGGTGTATGAATCCATTGCGGCGGAATGTGCGGTGGATGAAAAGGATATGGCGGATTATTATGCAGAGCAGAAGGAGCAGGTGCGTTCCGATTATACCGAGCTGAAGCTGGCTACGATTTTGGTGGATGATGAGAAAACGGCAGACGAGGTTGCCAAGCGTGCCAAGGCGGGCGAGGATTTTGCGGCACTGTTCAAGGAATATGATGTTGACCCTGCGGCGAAAAAAGGCAAGGAAAACGGCGAAACCACAATGTATCAAAACTATATGCTTTCCAACTTCGGCTTGACGGAGGCCCCTGAGGTCAACAAGGTGGTTGGCCCGATTCAGATGGAGGAGGGCAAGTATTTCATCATTAAGACACTGGAGAAAACCGTTCCGACAGAGGAAGAAGTGAAGGAAAAGGCGGAAACCGGCTATAAGGATAAGATTCAGACGGAATATGAGGAGGCACGCATGGATGAAATGGTAAAGGCGCAGAAGGTGGAAAAGGTTAAGGGTGCTTGGGAAACCTTGGAGAAATTCCACAAAAGCGAAAAATAACAATAAAAAGAAGGATGTCTTGGAAAGCCAAGGCATCTTTTTTTGTGCAAAGAAATTGAAAATTGTTGTCGAAAAAAGGAAACTATGCTATGGTAGAAATGAGGATTATCGCTTGGCGGTTCAGTCACTCTCTGTAAAGGGGGTGATGCTATGTATGTTACATATTCTGATTTGATTCAGCTTGGCATACTTATAATAGCACTTATCTCCCTGTATCAAAACAGGGGATAAATAAAAAACGACCGCCTAACTTGGGGAAGTTAGACGGTTTCGCCATTAAACCGGACTGACCGCTACACCAAAAGCGATAATCCTTTCTTACTGTCATCATAGCACAGAGAAATAAAAAAAGCAATCAAATCTATATTTTTTTGCATAGCAGTGAGGATATGGCAGAAGAAAGCTGTATTATAGTTGAAAAAAGGGCGTTTCTAAGGTATCATAAAAGCAGAACCCGAGCGGTGCTTGGGAAAGGAGGAGGAACACAGATGGAACTGAAAAAGATTTGGGCGATGTATTTCAGCCCGACAGGCGGAACGGAAAAGGCAGTGAAAACAACGGCGCAGGCATTGGCGGCAAAGCTTGGCTTGCCCTTGGAAAGCTATGATTTTACATTGCCGCAGGGCAGAGAAAATGCTGCGGCCTTCGGCGAGGGAGATTTGGTGGTTTGCGGCACACCTGTCATTGCGGGGCGTGTGCCGAATGTGCTTTTGCCCTATCTGACAGAGCAGGTAAAGGGCAACGGTGCGTATGCGGTGCCTGTGGTTTCCTTTGGCAACCGCAATTATGATGACGCATTGATTGAGCTGAGAAATATTCTTGAAAAGGATGGCTTTCGGACGGTTGCAGGCGGCGCCTTTGTCAGCGAACATTCCTTCTCTAAGACCTTGGCGGCAGGCAGACCGGATGAAAAGGACTTGGCAAGCATGAAGGAATTTGGAGAAAGGATTGCGGAAAAGCTGACAAGCGGCTGGGAATATACGGCTCCTGCTTATGTGAAGGGGTGCGACCCCATCCGCCCTTATTTTAAACCGCAGGACAGACATGGGGCGCATATTGATATCCGCAAGGTTAAGCCGAAGGTAAGCGATGCCTGTGTCGGCTGTGGGCATTGTGCGGAGGTTTGTCCCATGGGCTCCATCAGCAGAGAAAACATTAAGGAATATATCGGCATTTGCATCAAATGCTGTGCCTGCGTGAAGAAATGTCCCGTGGGGGCAAGATATTTTGATGATCCCGGCTATATCTATCATAAGGAAGAATTGGAAGAGCTTTATGAAAGACGTGCAGAGCCGGAATGGTTCGTGTAACGGCGAAGCCGTAAGTTAAAACCGAATTTTGACTTGGAAGGATAGAGTCTGCTTTTTAAAAAGGCAGGCTCTTTTTTGATTGCCCTAATGGTTTTCTAATCCTTCTTTTACAGGGTTTTAACAAAGGGCTAAGTACCGCCTAATTTCTATCCCGTATACTAAAACACGAATGAGAGAGAGGTGCATTTTTATGGAAGAAAAATGGAGAAAGGAATTGAAATATACCGTGACAGAGGGCGAAAGCATGGTAACGGCAAGAAGGCTCTCCTCCTTTATGCAGCGAGACAGAAACCTGAAGGGCGGGAGAGAATATCTGATTCGCTCGCTTTATTTTGATAATCTGTATGAAAAGGTGCTGAAGGAAAAGCTTTCGGGGACGGCTGTCCGTGATAAATTTCGGATTCGCTATTATGATTTTGATACGGCGTTTATCCGTTTGGAGAAGAAAAGCAAACGCTATGCCGTTGGGCATAAGTATCAATGTCGGCTGACGGCGGCGGAGGTGCAGAAAATCATTGACGGCGACCTTGCTTGGATGGAGGCAGATGAACGGCCTTTGGTGCGGGAGCTGTTTTTGAAAATGAAGTTGGAGCTGTTTCGCCCCTCTGTGATTGTGGATTATTGCAGAGAGCCGTTTACCTATGCGCCGGGCAATGTGCGGATTACCTTTGACAGAGATATTTGCTCCTGCAAGGACATCAGGGCATTTTTCCGAAAGGATGCGCCGACGGTTCCTGTGCTGCGGGACGGCAGGTGTATTATGGAGGTAAAATATGACGATTTTCTGCCGGATGTGGTAAGCAGAACAATTTTGACAACAAAAAACAGAGAGCAGGCGTTTTCTAAATTTGCCGCTTGCAGTCTGAACGGATAAGAGAAAGGATGAAGAAAATGACATTTAACGACGTTTTTAAGAGCAGCTTTTTGGATAGCTTCAGCAGCTTTTCCCTTTTGGATACAGCGCTTTCCCTTGGGGCAGCATTCGTGATTGGGCTGTTTATCTTTTATGTATATCAGAAAACCTACAGCGGTGTGCTTTACAGCCGCAGCTTTAATGTTTCCTTGGTGGCAATTTTATTGGTAACCACATTAGTAATCAGCGGTGTGACAAGCAATGTGGTGCTGTCCTTGGGTATGGTGGGTGCGCTTTCTATCGTGCGCTTCCGTACAGCCGTGAAGGACCCAATGGATTTGGTGTTTTTGTTCTGGGCAATCGCGGAGGGCATTCTCTGCGGCGCAAGCCTGCTGCCCTTGGCACTTTTGGGCTGTCCCATTTTGGGCGTTTTCCTGCTTCTTTTTGCAAACCATCAGCAGAAGGATAACCCATATCTGATTATTGTGCGCTTGGTGGAGGGAACAGCAGAGGAAAAGGTGGCAGGCTATATCAAGGGCGAGGTAAAGAAAATGCAGCTCAAATCCAAGACTGTGACAGGTGGGGCAGGCTCGGAGGTTATTTATGAAATTCGCCCCAAGGATAACGATAGTGCCTTTGTGAATGTTTTGAGCAATATGAGAGGCGTGGAATCCGCAGTCATGGTAAGCTATGACGGGAATTATGCGGCATAATGGCTAAGTCGAAATCAGGATTTCGACTTGTTGAAGCAGAAGAATAAACTGATGCGTTCCATCGGTAACCCTTGAAACGCACAGTTTTCCTCGAGTGGGCAAAGCCCCCTCTGCGGATTCCGGTCGGGAAACTGCTTACCGCCCAAGAAGGGGCGGCAGGCGAAGCCTGCTTTGCGGAGCAAAGTAATGAACAGTTCGTTTCCCGAACCCTTCCGCGGCATTAAAATAAATTTGTCTACAGTTTGAAAGGAGGAACTCCTTTGCATATATTGAAAAAATATAGGACGATTTTGCTTTCCGGGCTTTTGGTGGTGGTGTTCTGCGTGGCGGCATATTTTTTGGTGGAGCGTGCGGATTCTGCGGCGGATACCTATGCGGCGCACATCTTCCAAGAGGATACGGTAAACGAAATCAACATTGAAATTGACGAGGCGGACTGGCAGGATATGCTGGAAAACCCTTTGGAAGAGGAATACCATAAGGCGAATGTGACGATAAACGGCGAAACCGTTGGGAATGTGGCAATTCGCACGAAGGGCAACAACAGCTTGACCTCTGTGGCAAATTCCGATTCCGATCGTTACAGCTTTAAGCTGGATTTTGATTATTATGACAACAACGGCAGCTATTACGGCTTGAAAAAGCTTTGCCTGAACAATAACTATTCGGATAACAGCAGTATGCGGGAATACATCGCCTATCAGATTATGGGAGAGATGGGATTGGATGTGCCGGAATGTGCCTATAGCCATATTACCGTCAACGGCGAGGAATGGGGCTTATATCTGGCGGTAGAGCCGGTGGATGAGGTCTTTCTTGCGGCACATTTTGCGGATGCCACTGGCGATTTATATAAGCCTGAGGGCATGGGCGGCACCGGTGCGGATCTGGTCTATAACGGGGATGACATCTCCGCTTACACAGGGC